>NZ_JMCB01000015.1 GCF_000737315.1 Hyalangium minutum | reverse complement strand
GCCGTCGGCTGCGGCAAGCTCCAGTTCCCCGAGCCGTCCGCCACCGCCGTGCCCACCGGGTTGCCGTCCACGATCACCGTCACCGTGCTGTTGGGCTCCGCCGTGCCCGTGTACGTCGGCCTGTTGTTGTTGGTCCTCGACCCGTTGGCCGGGGCCGTCACCACCGGCGCGGCTGGAGGCGTGGTGTCCACGATGAACGTGTGGGTCGCCGACGACACGCTGGTGTTACCCGCCGCGTCCATCGCGGTGGCCCTCACCGTGTGCGAGGCATCCGTCAGCGCCGTCGGCTGCAGCAAGCTCCAGTTCCCTGAGCCGTCCGCCACCACCGTGCCCACCGAGGTGCCGTCCACAATCACCGTCACCGTACTGTTAGGCTCGGCCGTGCCCGTGTACGTCGGCCTGTTGTTGTTGGTCCTCGACCCGTTGGCCGGGGCCGTCACCACCGGCGCGGCTGGAGGCGTGGTGTCCACCGTGAACGTGTGGGTCGCCGACGACGGGCTGGTATTGCCCGCCGTGTCCGTCGCGGTGGCCCTCACCGTGTGCGAGGCATCCGTCAGCGCCGTCGGCTGCGTGAAGCTCCAGTTCCCCGAGGCATCCGCCGTCACGATGCCCACCGGGTTGCCATCCACGATCACCGTCACGCTGATGCCCGGCTCGGCCGTGCCCGTATACGTCGGCCTGTTGTTGTTGGTCCTCGACCCGTTGACCGGCGTCACCACCACCGGCGCGGCCGGAGGCGTGGTGTCCACCGTGAACGTGTGGGTCGCTGACGACGGGCCGGTGTTACCCGCCGCGTCCGTCGCCGTAGCCCTCACCGTGTGCATGGCATCCGTCAGCGCCGTCGGCTGCGGCAAGCTCCAGGCCCCAGAGCCATTCGCCACCACGGTGCCCACCGGGTTGCCGTCCACGATCACCGTCACGGTGCTGTTGGGCTCGGCGGTGCCCGTGTACGTCGGTGTGCTGTTGGTCGTCGCCCCGTTGGCCGGAGCCGTCACCACCGGTGCAGCCGGAGGCGTGAGGTCCACCGTGAACGTGTTGGTGTTGCTCGGGATGCTCTGAAGGTTCTGCGAGGTGTTGACCGCCACGGCGTACACCGAGTGCGATCCCGTGGTCAGGTTGGTGGGCTGCGTGAAGCTCCAGTTGCCCGCCGAATCGGGAGCCACGCGCCCCACCTCGACGTTGTCCACGTAGATGATGATCTCCGTGCCCGTCGGGATGGGCAACGCGAGGGTGCCCGAGTAGACCGGCCGGGAGTTGTTGGTGCTGGAACCGTTGGCCGGAGCCACTACCACCGGCGCGGCCAGCGGCGAGTAGCAGTCGGGCAGCACGGTGAGGGCACCGGGCGCACCCGCGGTCGCACCGTTGGCCAACCCAAAGCCCGTGAGGCCCCCAGTGCCTCCGTTGACGGAGGAGTTGTTCAACACGCAATTGCCGCCGTTGCAGGCCTGGAAGAGGATCCGGCCACCACCACCACCACCACCCGGCCCCGCGTTGGTCGCCGTCGTGCTCCCGCCCTTGCCGCCCCAGGCGTGAACGCGCGAGGGGTTGCAGTCCGCCGTCCCCGTGAAGCGCATGTGGATGTTGCCGCCCGCGCCGCCACCGCCCGCTCCATCTCCCGTGGTGACGTCCTCGGAGAAGAAGCCGTCCGCCAGAATGGTACCCGAGCCGGCGAGCCGGTTCGCGCGGATGAAAATGATGCCTCCGCCCTGCCCTCCTGCTGCGGTCGTGGACCCCTTGATGTGGCCCGGTCCGCCGCCACCGCCCGGGATCAGGCGCGTGAGCGACGAGTAGATCATCGCCGTGCCACCCTGGCCGCCCACGGGATTGCCCTCCTGGCTGTTGCCGCCATTGCCGCCGGCGCCCGCGTTGCCGCCGCCGCCACCACCGGACCTCGTGCAGATACCGCCGCCGCCACCGTTGGCCAGGCGGCCATACCCCGTGGCCCAGCTCGAGGCGTACCGCGAGTAGACGACGCCCTCGCCCTTCTGCGCCCCCGCGTTGGGAAGCTGATCCAAGCCCGAGCAGGACGTCGCGCTGGAGGTGTCCTGCGTGAACTGCCCTCCCCGGAAGCCGAGGCTCGTGGCATCGATGGAGGTGTTGACGGTCACCGTCCCCGTCGCCAGGAAGGCGATGACGCCACCGGTCTGTCCATCCCACGGGCGGGCCACGATGACGCCGGTCCCGCTCGCCGTGACATTGGTGTACTGCGGCACGCGGACGATCTGGGTGTGGTTGGCCGTGTAGCCGTTGAGCAGCGGCTGCGTCAGGTTCAGCCTGTTACCGGCGATCGTGCCCACCTTCGCCAGCTCCCAACGCCCCACGACATTCGTGGAGATATCGGTAGGTCCCGCAGTGCCAGAGATGGGCTCCGGCTGAATCCCCGTACTCTGGAGGATCATCACCAGATCATTCTGGGCGATGGACCAGGCCGGAGCGGGGGGGGCGGTGATCGGGGTGACGTCGATGAACATGGCGCCTGCGGACACCGACGTCCGGAGGATGGCATGCCGGTTGATGACGACGTTGCCCGCGCCCACGGAGAACGCACCGTCCGTCCCCAGGCCGACGCCGTAGATGTCCTCGCCCGCGAGCGCGGGCAGCGCGCACAGGACCACCGCGAGCAGCGCGGTGCGGATGAAGTTCCTCGAAGATGCGTTCTTCATGTGTGAAGTCCCCCGCGCCTACGGCTGCGCGCCCTCGCGCGGTGTGGTGAGGAATTCGACCCGGCGGTTGGCCGCCCGGCCCGCTTCCGTGGTGTTCGGCGCGACAGGCCTCGAACGGCCCATGCCCTTCGCATCCAGGCGCCCCGGCGCCACACCCTTCTTGATGAGGTACTCACGCACCGCCTCTGCGCGGCGCTGAGACAGCTCGGTGTTGTACATGTTGCTGCCTCGCTCGTCCGAGTGGCCCTCGATCCAGACCTTCTCCAGCTCCGGGTGCTCGATGATGACCTTGGCGATCTGATCCAGCAGCTTGAAGCTGCGGCGCTGGATCGTCGCCTTGTCGGTGTCGAAGTAGACCTTGTCCTTGATCTCCAGGCGATCCTTCTGGATGGCGACGATCTGCTTCTCCTTCACCGGGCAGCCCTGGTTGTCCACCGGGCCGGGCTCCGTCGGGCAGTTGTCGCGGTGATCCGCCAGCGTGTCACCATCCGTGTCCTTGGCCGGGCAGCCCTTCAGCTCGGCGATACCGGGCTCCGTCGGGCAGGCGTCCGCCGCGTCCTCGATGCCGTCCTTGTCCGTGTCCGGGCAGCCCTGGAACTGCGCCACGCCGGGCACCTGCGGGCACTTGTCCGCCGCGTCCTCGATGCCGTCCTTGTCCGTGTCCGGGCAGCCCTGGAACTGCGCCACACCGGGCACCTGCGGGCACTTGTCCGCCGTGTCCTCGATGCCATCCTTGTCCGTGTCCGGGCAGCCCTGGAACTGCGCCAGGCCCGGCACCGTCACGCACTTGTCGTCCGGATCCACCACGCCGTCGCCATCCACGTCCTTCACCGGGCAGCCCTGCGCATCCACCCGGCCGCTCTGGCCCTGGCACGTGTCGAGGGCGTTCTTCACCCCGTCGTTGTCGTCATCCAGATCCGGGCACTCCTCGGCCGTGTGCTTGCCGCCGGCCACGCACCGGGGCGGCGTGTGCCCATAAGCCACGCCCAGCAGCGCGCGGAAGGTGGGAGTGCCGGGAGCCTCGCCCACGGCCACGCCCGCCAGTCCGTAGGCCTCGATCTTCGAGCTCATCGGCAGCCGCGCGCCCGCCAGCGCCTCCAGGGTTCCGCCCGAGCGGGAGAAGGGCACGGAGCCAATGAGGTTCAGCTCGCCGCGGATCCCCTCGCCCGTGGTGGCCAGCACGCCGCCGAGGCGCAGCTCGCTCCCCACCTCGTCCTGAATGTTGAAGTCCTCCACGAGCGTGGAGACGGAGCGCACCACGATGCCCGCGTCCAGGCCGGCCCGCAGTGAGCCGAACCGCCGGCCCACCATCACGCTCGGGATGATGCGCGGAGAGCCATCCTTCGCCAGCGCTGAGGCGCTGCCCACCGGCAGGCCCACCTGAGCCCCCAGCGAGAGATCCACGGGCTGCTCATCCTCCTGGGACAGCAGGCCGAAGCGCACGCCCAGGTAGGGAGTGCCGAGCCCCGGCCCCGTGGAGGGCTGCTCGGGGATGAACTGCGTGAGATCATCCCCGCTCTGCGTCAGCAGCACGGGCACCTGGGCGGAGAGCTCCAGCCAGTTGAAGAGGGCGTAGGCGGCCGACAGGTGGCCGGTGACGCGGCCCTTCACCAGCGAGCCCTGCTTCTCGCCATCGCGGTAGAGGGCGAGCGGATCATGCTGGTAGTGCCCGGTGAAGGAGAAGCGGTAGCCGCCCGCGTTCAGCACCTCACCGGTGCCCACCAGCAGCGAGCCGGCCCCATTGGGGTTGAGCGTGAGTCGCTCCAGCTCGAGCTTGGGCAGCGTCTGAGGCTGCGCGAGCGCGCTGACACTGATCAGCAACGAGGCGATCACCAGGGGACGCGCCAGCGCGAACGGGGAGCACCGGGGGCGCGCGCATCGGGGCGCTGCGGCCGACGGGCTGGCGAGCGGTGTGGCTTCGGTCATGTCGTCGTCTTCCTACGCTGGGAGCAGGCCCTGGAGGGGCGGGGCCACTCCTCAGCTTGCCACGAGTGCGAGAGACTCCAACACTTCCCAGTGAGGCGGGGTGCCGGGATGACCGGGTGCGTCGTCACCCAGCCTCGCGGAGGCCTACGGATCAGGACGCCAGGTGTCCCTACCGTGTGAAGTGGATCCAGACGAGGGGTCCCTCTCCGAGAGGTACTGCATCCTGCGCCGATGTGCGCAGGCTCAAGGGAACGGGGGCCGGAGCGTGGCTGGCCCACCACCCGAGTCCCTGATCAGAACGCCTCTTGCTCCCGCTCGTGGATGGCCTCGAGCTCCTGAGGCGTCAGGAACCGCGCGCGGAGCTCTTCGATCGACGGCGCTCCCGGGCGCTTGAAGAAGATCTGCCCCAGCCGTGCGATCCAGGCATCCAGCTCCGGGTCCGAGTAGCGGAAATCGTCGAAGGAGAATGTCATCCACTCGTGGAAGTGGCGAGCGGCATACTCCTCGGGAGTCTGCTCACGGTAGGGAAACAACTCCCGTGCATGCTTCTCGCGGCCCGCGTTGGCCAGGGGCAGTTCCGAGTCCTCACTCATGCTCGGAGACGATAGCAACCCCGCCCACACGAGCCTGCCGCCGGCTGGACACTCCGGGTGGCCTTCCGGACATAGAAGCCACTGGGAGTCATGGCTTACAGTAGCGGTTCTGAGAAGGCGTGATTACGTCTGGATCAGCCCCACGAGCCATGCACTTTTCCCCACCCCTGCCCCCTTCCGCTGACAAGTCCCGGACCGAGCAGAGGGATGTGCTCCAGCTCCTGCTCGCGAGCCAGCAGCGCATCCGGCACTTCACCGCGCTGGCCCTCCGGCTGGGCCATGCGCAGGGAGCCACTCCGGCGGAGCTCTCGGGGACCGCGGCGCGCGTGGCCCGCTACTTCACCCAGCGGCTGCCGCAGCACTTCGAGGCCGAGGACTTCGCCCTCCTGCCCCGCCTGTTCACCACGACGATCTCCACGGAGATGATGCGGCACCTGTGGGGGATGAAGCTGCAGCACGAGGCCATCGAGCAGGCCCTGAGCAAGCTGGTGCCCCTGTGGCTGACGCTGCGGGACTCGCCGGAGCGCTACGGCGAGCTGGCCGAGTCCCTGGCCCGGGGCAGCCAACAGCTGATGCTCCTGATGGAGGTCCACCTCCACCTGGAGGAGCAGTACCTGTTCCCCCTGGTGCGCACGTGCCTCCCGCCGGAGGCGCTCGAGGAGCTGGCCACGGAGGTGCTCCGCGGCCGGGATCTGCTGAACTGACGTCCGGACTCGCGCCTCAGCTCACGGGGGTGGTGTGGGTGAGCACGCCCCGGCCAATGGCCATGATGCCGCCGAAGATGAGCGCCAAGGCCACCGCGACGGCCACCGCCGGGAGCACGTAGCCGGGGTTGGGGCGCTTGCGGTTCACCACGAGCAGCACGTGGGTGACCGTGGCGGCCAGCAGCATCATCACGATGTGGCCGATGAGCTGCGGATAGAAGCGCCCCAAGGCAACCATGCCGATGCCGAGGAGGATCTGCAGATCGAGCAGGCCGGTGAAGGCGGCGCCGAGGATGCGAACGCCCTTGTCCACCGGGCGCTTCGTGGCGAGGCCGGACACGAAGTAGGCCAGGGAGACGACACCCGTGAGCAGGACCAGGTAGCGGAGGCCGGAGTGGGCCTGGAACAGGAAGTTCATGCCCCGCTCTTACTACCGGCGGGCGCAGCGTGCACTGCCCTTCACGTGGGGTCGGGCTTGGGCGTCTTGCGCGTGCTCTTGGGGAGCTCGGGCGGGGCGGCGTAGCGCGCGGGCAGCTCGCCGGTGAGGCTGCGCAGGAAGGCCACCAGCGACTCCACCTGCTCCGGGCTCAGCGTCTTGCCGAGCTGGTACCGGGCCATGACGCGAACCATCTCGTCCAGCTGCGCCACGGAGCCGTCATGAAGGTAGGGCGCCGTCTTCTCCACGTTGCGCAGCGTGGGGACGCGAAACTTCATCCGGTCCTCCTCCTCCCGCGTCACCTCGTACCGGCCGAGGTCCGCAATCTTTGGGAACGCCTCCACGAGCCCCAGCTTCTGGAGAGAGGTGCCGCCCACCGCGGGCCCGTTATGGCAGGTGACGCAGCCAGCGGTGACGAAGAGCTCCAGCCCGCGGCGCTCTTGCTCGGTGAGCGCCTCCCGCTGGCCCGCGAGGAATCGATCGAAGCGGGAGCGGGTGGTGAGCTGGCGCTGGAAGGCCGCGAGGGACCGCGTGAGGTTGCTCAGCGTGACGGGCTTCTTCTCGCCCGGGAAGGCCGCCTGGAAGCGCTTCACGTACTCCGGCATGGAGGTGAGCGTCGCCAGGACGCGCCGGTCGTCCGGCATGGCCATCTCGTCTTCATCGAAGAGGGGCCCCTCCGCCTGGACCTCCAGGGTGGGCGCTCGGCCGTCCCAGAACTGGGCGATGTAGCCGCCGACATTGTAGACGGTGGGCGAGTTGCGCCGGCCCTTCCGCTTCTGATGCCCCTGGGAGAGTGGCTGGTGATCCGCCCCGTTGGTGGCCAGATCGTGGCAGGTGTTGCAGGAGACGTCGTGGTTCTTGGAGAGCCGCGCGTCGAAGAAGAGCAGCCGCCCCAGGGCAATGCGGGCCTCGGTGTCCTCGGGGGCGGGCGCGCTGCTCACGGCGGGGGGCGGCTGGAAGGGCGCCACCAGCTTCTCGTAGGGCAGAGGCTCCGGTTGTGGCGGGGGGGCCTTCACGGGCTCGGGTGACGAGGCCATCGCCCGCAGCGCCAACGCCCCGAGCACCCCCCAGAGGGCGATGGCGCGTCCAAGGCAGTGCTGGAGGCGAGAGGGCGCCTTCATGGCGTGCACCTTACCAGCGGCCCCCCACCTTCGCGTCCCACCACAAGCCTGTAGAGAGAACCCACACTGACAGTCCCTGTACGCCTGTCAGGCCGGATTCTGGGCTTGAGCGGGGGCCGCCCTTATGCTGATCCGTGCGTGCCTCTCTCGGGCTCCTTCAGCTTGCGGCCTCCTCCTCGCCATCCCGCGCTGGATGCGGCGCGCGGCTTCGCCGTGCTGGCGATGGTGATAGGCCACACGCTGCATGCCCTGCTGTCTCCGAGCGCTCGCGAGAACGAGTGGGTGCAGCACTACTGGTCGCTGCGTGGCCTCACCGCGCCCCTCTTCCTGCTGGTGAGCGGCTGGGCGGTGGTGGCCGCGATGGATCGCCGCACGGAGGGCTCGCGGGGCATCTATGGGCGGCTCGTGCGGCGAGCGCTCCTGTTGATCTTCCTGGGCTACCTGCTGCGCTGGCCAGGCTGGGAGGCCGTCCAGGCGCTGGGCTGGAGCGAGGCGCTCATGGCCCAGCTCTTCGCGTTCGATGCGCTCCAGTGCATTGGCGCGAGTTTGCTGGTGGGGGCCACCGTGCTCTCGCTCGCGCGGGGGAGCCGGATCCGGACGCTGGTGCTCGGGGTGCTGGCGGTGGGCATCGTGCTGGCGAGCCCGGCGGTGTGGCAATTCGGGCCGAACCTGCCCATCGCCCTGCGGCAAGCCACGGGGATGGACGGGAGCCAGTTCACGCTCTTCCCGTGGGCCAGCTACTTCTTCGTGGGCTCGCTGTTGGCCTGGCTGCTGCGCATGCTGCGGCCGGGGTGGCCTCAGGGCGTGGTGCTCGCGGCGCTGGGCGCGGGGATGCTGGGGGCCACGCTGAAGCTCCCCGCGGATTGGGCTCCCACGAGCGCATGGCTCGTGGCCTTCCGCGTGGGACAGGGGCTGATCGTGCTGGCCGTGGCGAACTTCGCGCCGGTGCGGCTCACCCGGCTGCTGGCGCCCTTGGGCCTGCTGTCGCTCTGGGTGTACCTGCTCCACCTGCCCGTGGTGTACGGCTGGGCGGGGACGCCGGGCCTGTCCGACCGGGTGGGCCCTACGCTCGAGCTGGTTCCCGCGCTGCTCGCCGGGCTGGGGCTGCTCGCGGCCTGCTACGCGGTGGCGCGCTTGCTGCGGCGGCTGCGCAGGCTCACGTTCCCGTGGCGGCCCGCGGCGACGACTGTGGGGACTTCGTTCGGCCGCAGCCAGCGCGTCTGAGGAGGACTCCGGTCAGGAGCCGCTCTTCTTGAGAGGCGGCTGCAAGGCCTGTCCGCGATGGATGAGCTCGCGAACCACGGCCTCCAGGGCCTGGATGCGGCGGCCCGCGCGTCCGGGAGCCCAGCGCTCGGGGAGCTGGGCGTTGAGGGCGGACACGGCCTGCTCCACGCCTCCGGCCTTGCCCTTCAGCGCGCGAGCGGTGGCGAGGCGGATGTTCGTGGCGTCGCGGCGGGAGACGCCATCGCGCCAGAGCAGATCCAGGGCGTAGGTGGTCCAGACGGCGAGCACGTCATCGGGGCGCAGGAACGCCTCGAAGCGGGCCAGGGCCTGGTCCCGGTCCTCGCCCGCGCGGAGGGACTCCTCAGGGAGTTCCGTGTGCAGCGGCGTGCTGCGGGCCAGCGGCTGACGGGGGGCGAGCAGGGCCTCGAAGCGCTCATTCGTGGCGACGCGGCAGGCCACGAGGTGGACCAATTCGGGAGGGATGCCCTCCTCGGCGGGGTGGGCGTTGGCCTCGGCGTACAGGAGCACGAGCTGGGGGAGCTCGTCGGCCAGCGAGCGCAGCTCCAAGGGTGGACGCCAGGGCGCCTTGAAGATGCGGCGGCGGGGTGGATCGTCGCGATGGGACTGGCTCTCGAGCTGGGTGTCCACCATGAACTCGAAGGGCTGGAGCATGGCATCGAAGCGCGAGGTGTCTCCGCCCTCCAGGGCGCCGAGCACCTCGACGACGGCCTCGATAGTGGAGACGCAGTGGTCTGCGGGCTCGGCGCGGATGCGGTAGTTGCTGGGGCGGCGCGGGGTGAAGCCGATGCGCGGCAGGCTGGCCAGGAGCGGGTTGGTCTTCACGACCTTCTTGGCCAGGGGCCAGGTGCCGTCCACGACGATGAGCGACTCGGGCGGATGGGCGCGGGCCTCCTCGAGCGTCATGGCGCCGGGGCCGGGGAAGAGCACGGCGACGCGCTCGGAGTGGGCCGCGAGCTCTTCCAGGCGGCGGTGGCCGGTGAAGTCCACGCCGATGTGGAGCTCGGAGTTGGGGAGCGAGAGGTGGGCCATGCGGGCAGTGCCGATGGCTACGCGGCGCTCGCGGGGGTGCTGGAGGAAGACGACGCGCGTACGGGTCTCCAGGCGCGGCAGACGCGCGCAGTAGCACGTAGCCTCGGGACGGCGGCAGCGCAGGCAGACGGGACGCACGCCCCCGCTTTACGGCAGGTGGACCCGAGCGGCAAGCAGACACACGAGCGGACCACCCTGCTCCCTCGCTCGGCTGCTTCGAGCGAGGAAGGCGCCTGGAGGCCTGCATACGGCACGTCTTCGAGGAGTTGAGGCATGCTGGGCGTGTGAGCGGACTTCCCTTGCCGACGCGGCTCGCCCTCCTCTGCTTCCTCGTCCTCCCGGCGGCATGTGCCACGTCCCATACGGACACCCTTCGAGCGGCAGCGCCCAGGCTCGTGAAGCCCAGCCCACTCTCTGGGGGCAGGGTCCGGCTCTCCTTCGAGCCGATAGCCTTCGACCCGGCGCTCGAAACGCTGAGCGTGGAGGAGGCCCAATCGGTACTCACGGTCTTCCACGCGGCCGTGCTGGCTGAGCGGCCAGAGATCCGAGTCCTCCCATCATCAGGACTCAGGCTGCTGAACGAGGCGGACGGCCAGGGCTGGGAGCGACACCTGCGCGAGCGGTTCCTGTCGCGCTTCGGAAGTGCCCTATTGCCTCTGCCAGAGACGTGGGCACACAGCCGCCTCTACGAGGCGTTGAAGCGGTCCCCCCACTACATGGGCCCTGGGGTCCGTGCGGCCGCTCGGGAGTTGTTCAGCTCACCCGTGTTCCTGACCAGCGTGTGCCTGTCAGTGGCCGTGTACCTGGGGGCGTGGCTGAACCCCGAGCCGTTCTTCTCCAAGGCCTTCGCGGTGACGCTGACAGCGGCCCTGGCCCTTACGGTGGGGATGATCGAGGTGGCGAACCTGGCGCTGGCGTGCCTGCGGCTCTACCGCGAGTCCGAGGCCGCCCGCTCCGAGAAGGAGCTGGAAACAGCCTCGGAGCACTTCGGCAAGTCGGTGGGAGGGACAATGCTGCGAGTACTGGTGATGGTGGCCAGCATGGGAGTGGCCAAGACTGCCCCGACAGTGCCTCCGGGAGGACTGGGTGCCCTGCTAGGCCCACCTTCATACGCCGTGGAAGGAGGCTTGGCCGTCGAAGCCGCAGCCACAGCCAGGGTGGTAGCGGATGGCAGCCTCATCCTCGGCGGCGTAGCGGCGGGCGAGGCCGCGGCGCGGATGTGCGGTGGGCTGGCCCTGTGCGCGACGGAGCTGTCCACCCGCTATGGGCCTCCTCACACCCGGTCGAATCCCCCTCACAACGAGACCATCGAAGAAGAGTTGGCGGCCCGAGAGGCAGCAGGGCACTCCCAGCTTCGGAAGAACAAGGCGCAAGTGGATGCCAAGAACAGGCCCCGCTTTGATTCAGAATCAGCCGATGGTCCCCGCTTCCGGAGGCCCGACGCGTCCTCCCTGAGGCCTGATGGCGTGCGGCACAACACCAACTATGTCTCCAACGTACGTGATCTGAAACGAGAGTTGGCAGCTTTCGAAGCCATGCAACGGGCGGATCCGAAGGCCATCCATGAGCTGTACCTGCTCGACGGGACCTTGGTGAGAAGGTACGTGCCCGCCGGGGTGAAGTTCCCCTAGGAAGAGATGTGAAATCGACATGTCCACCAAGATCGACTTGGCACGCATCCAGGAAGAGCTGGTCCAGGAGTTCAGGTGGGGTAACGAGGCCCGCGTGCGAGAACTGGTGGCCCAACTGGGAGCAGGACCTCGGCAGATACGGACCGTTCTAGAAACCATGCTAGGCGACTCGGAGTCGCTCGTACGACAAGCGGCTGCGTTTGGGCTGGGTGAGCTCGGTGGCCCCGCCAGCGCTAGTCGGTTGGAACAACAGCTCGCCGTTGAAGAAGCCCGAGGGGATCATGGCAGTGGGGCCGTCGTGGAGGACATTGTCCGGGCGCTGGGACGTATCAAAGGCACTCGCGCGCGAGCGTCGCTCGTTCGAAAGCTGGAGCGACTGGCGTCCAGCAAGCCCGAGATTCCGGACGTGAATGAGCTGGCACGTGCGCTCTGGCGACAGCGCCACCCAGATCTGATCCCCATCCTGCGGCGGAGCCTGGAGACACGCACCCTACCAGAACCCAATGACCTCCATGGGTTGTTGGTCTTGTTGGAGAAGTCTCCGGAAGCTTTGGATACATGGGCTCGCGATGCATCGATTCCCATCGACAATAAAACGCAAGTCCTCGTCGTGCTTGAGGAGGATGTTCCCGCTTCGCTACTGCTCCTCTTGCCCGCGTTCGTTGCCACGGCTGACTCCGTGAGCGAGCAGGCGCAAAGCCAGGATGGTGACACCGCGTATTACTGTGAGCGCCTGTTCAGCCTGTTGTTGGGAGACCGAAAACGATTTATCCCTGCCTTACCGGAGCATGCACGCGCCAGGCTGAGGGTCGTGGCACAGCGCCTCGTCGCTCTCCCTTCCATGGGCAGCGCCTTACCTGCGGCAGTCGTGCTCGGGCTGGTAGGACGCCCCGAGGACATCCCGCTCCTCGAAAAGCGCCGTCCCGCAGATGATCCGGTCTTCGCCAAGGTCTTTGATGACGCCGTGGCCGCACTGCGCAAACTCCACTGACCATCCCAAGGATCTGGCGTGAACCTGCTCCTGCTCCTCGACGAGGACTTCCAGCCTGACGGCAGCGCCCGCCTCACCGGGCGCCGAGCCCAACACGCCCGCGAGGTGCTCCGCGCCGAACCCGGCGAAACGCTGCGCGTGGGCCGGCTCGGGGGCCTCACCGGAACGGGCGAAGTCCTGGAGAACACCGAGGGCCTCCTCCACCTCCGCGTCGCCCTCGCCGATCCGCCACCGGCCCGCGCCGGTGTGGACCTGCTGCTCGCCATCCCCCGCCCCAAGGCCCTCAAGAAGGTGCTGCCCGCGGTGGCTTCGCTGGGCGTGGATCGCGTGGTGCTTGTCAACGCCGCCCGCGTCGAGAAGAGCTACTTCGACTCCAAGGTCCTCGCCCCCGCCTTCCTCCAGGAACTCCTCCTCCAGGGGCTCGAACAGGCCCGGGACACCCACCTCCCCGAAGTGCTCGTCCGCGAGCGCTTCCGCCCCTTTGTCGAGGACGAGCTGGGCTCCCTCTTCGGCCGGGAAGCCCTCCGGCTGCTCCCCCACCCTCCGGCCCGCCAGCCGCTGGCCACCCTCGGCGTGTCCTCCGCCCCCCGGGTGGTGCTGGCCATCGGCCCGGACGGCGGCTGGGTCCCCTTCGAGGCCGAGCTGCTCGAAGCCCACGGCTTCCACCCCTTCACTCTCGGCCCACGCATCCTCCGGGTAGAAACAGCCGTTCCCGTGCTCCTGGGGCAAGTGGCACTTCTCCGAGAGAACATCTCACCCCCTTCTGGCCGTTGAGGGCTTGAAGCCACACTCGCGGTTGATGAAGAGTTGCCCACCTATGACGACCCAGTCCGAAGCCGCCGCCCAGAACGCCGCCGCCGAGGCTGCTGCCCAGCCTGCCCAGCCCGTCACCTCCGAGCCCCAGGCTGCCAAGCCCGCCGGCCACGACACCGTGCCGCCTCCCGCGCTGCTCGACTTCATGATGAAGCGCTGGAAGCCCGCCCACCGGAAGCTTCCTCCCAAGCTCAAGCACGCGGACTCCTTCCGCGCCCGTCGCAAGGCCCTCTCCCAGCGCTTCCCCGGTGAGACGCTCGTCATCCCCACCGGCCACGAGAAGGTGCGCGCCAACGACACCTACTACCGCTTCCGCCCGGGCACGGACTTCTACTACCTCACCGGCAACACCGAACCGGACTGCGTCCTCGTGCTCCAGCCCAAGGAGGGCGGCGGCCACACGGACATCCTCTTCGTCGAGCCCAACCCGGGCCGCAGCGACGCCACCTTCTTCACCGATCGCAACAAGGGCGAGCTGTGGGTAGGCCCCCGGCTCGGAGTGAAGGAGAGCCAGACCCGCTACGGCGTGGACGAGGCGCGCGGCCTTCCCGAGCTGCCCAGCTACCTCAGCGGGCTCCACGGCGCCGTGTCCCGGCCCTCCCGCGTGCTGCGCAGCTTCTCCGCCAAGGTGGACGACGTGCTGCCTGCCCAGGCCGAGCGGGACAAGGAGCTGGCCCAGGCCGAGCGGGACAAGGAGCTGGCCCAGTTCCTCTCGGAGATGCGCCTGCTCAAGGACGCCCAGGAGCTGCGCGAGCTGCAGGCCGCCATCGACTCCACCCAGCGCGGCTTCGAGGACGTCATCCGCAACCTCAAGTCCGCCAAGAGCGAGCGCGAGGTGGAGGGCGTCTTCAACCTGCGCGCCCGCGTGGAGGGCAATGACGTGGGCTACGGCACCATCGCCGCCGCTGGCTCGCACGCGTGCGTGCTCCACTGGACGCGCAACGACGGCCCGGTGAAAAAGGGCGAGCTGCTCCTGCTGGACGCCGGTGTCGAGGCCCACAGTCTCTACACCGCCGACATCACCCGCACCCTCCCCGTCTCCGGCAAGTTCTCCAAAGAGCAGCGGGAGATCTACGAGCTGGTGCTCGAGGCCCAGGAGCAGGCCATCAAGGCCGTGAAGCCGGGCAACGACTTCATGGAGCCCAACCGCGTGGCCATGCGCGTGCTCGCCCACGGCCTGCAGAAGCTGGGCATCCTCCCCAACGCCGAGGAGGCGCTGAAGGACGAGCACCAGTTCTACAAGCGCTACTCGCTGCACAACGTCAGCCACATGCTGGGCCTGGACGTGCACGACTGCGCCCAGGCGCGCCAGGAGGTCTACAAGTACGGCAAGCTCCAGGCCGGCATGGTGCTCACGGTGGAGCCCGGCCTCTACTTCCAGACGGATGACCTGACGGTGCCCGCGCGCTACCGAGGCATTGGCGTGCGCATCGAGGATGACATCGTCGTCACCGCCCGCGGCTGCAAGGTGCTCTCCGGCGCCATCCCCCGCACGGCGAAGGACGTCGAGGCCTGGATGAAGCGCGTGTGGGCCAAGGCCCGGAAATGAGTGAGGCGCCTACGCTCGCCGCCTACTACGTCTTCCTGGGGCTGGTCGGCGCCGAGCGCCTGTACGAGCTCGTCCTCTCGCGCCGCAATGCGCGGAGGGCGCTCGAGCGGGGAGGCCGCGAGGTAGGCCAGGGCCACTTCCGCGTCATGGTCCTGTTCCACACGGCCTTCCTCGTGGCCTGTGTCGTGGAGCCGCTCGCGCTGCAGCGGCCCTTCCCCGGCGCGCTGGGGTATGCCGCGTTCGCCGGGGCCCTCGCCTCGCAGCTCTTGCGCTACTGGGCCATCTCCACGCTGGGCGAGCGGTGGAACACCCGCATCATCTTCGTCCCGGGCGACACGCCGGTGACGAGCGGCCCCTACCGCTTCATCCGTCACCCCAACTACGTGGCCGTCATCCTCGAGTTCCTCTGCCTGCCGCTCATCCACGGCGGCTACCTCACCGCCCTCCTCTTCTCCCTGGGCAACGCGGCGCTGCTCTCCGTGCGAATCCGCGCCGAGGAGCAGGCGCTCGGTGCCGAGTACCAGCAGGCGTTCTCCCAGCGGCCGCGCTTCCTGCCCACCGCCTCCCGCCCGGACACGGCGTCTCCCCCTCCGTGAGCCCCGTGGACGTCGCCATCGTGGGCGGAGGGCCCGCCGGGCTCGCCGTGGCCATCCACGCCGCCCGCCGTGGCTTCTCCACCATCGTCTTCGATCGCCAGGCCCTGCCCGCCGACAAGGCCTGCGGCGAGGGCCTCACGCCCCCGGGCCTGCGCGAGCTGGAGGCTCTCGGCGCCCGCCAGTACCTCACCCCCGCGGACTGCACCCCCATGCTGGGCATCCGCTACATCCAGGAGGATGGGAGCGAGGTCTCCGGCCGCTTCACCCCCGCCCCCGGGCTCGCCATCCGCCGCACGGCCCTCGCGGCAGCCCTCACTCGCACCGCGCGGGAGGCCGGCGTCGAGCTTCGGGATCGCTGCGGCGTGGCCCAGGTGCTCCGCACGCCCAAGCACGTCCAGCTCACCACCGCCGCTGGAGACACGGTGGAGGCCCGGCTCCTGGTGGCCGCGGATGGACTGGCCTCGCCGCTGCGGCACGCCCAGGGGCTCGATCAGCCCGTGAAGCCCCAAGCGGCCCGGCGCTTCGGCCTGCGCCAGCACTTCCGGCTCGCGCCCTGGTCCCAGTTCGTGGACATCCACCTCGCCCCAGGCCTGGAGGCCTACGTGACGCCCTCGGGCTCGGAGCGCGTGGGTGTGGCCTTCCTCTGGGAGCACGGCAAGGTCGACGGGCCCATCTCCTTCCCCTCCCTGCTGAGCCGCTTCCCCGCGCTGCAGAAGCAGCTGGAGGGCGCGGAGCCGGACTCTCACCCACGCGGAGCCGGCCCCTTCCTGCGCCAGGTGCGCGGACGGATCCTCGATCGCTTCGTGCTGGTGGGAGATGCCGCGGGCTACGTGGACGCCATCACCGGGGAGGGACTCACCCTGGCACTGCGCGGCGCGAGCGCCCTGGGCCACCTGCTCCCCGAGGTGCTCGCCCGGGGCGCCTCACAGGCCTCGCTCCTGCCGTACGAGCACGCCATCGCGGGGCACTACCGCCGCTACGCGCTCTCCGTGAAGCTGATACTGGCCCTGGCCCGCCATCCTTCGCTGCGCGCCCGCGTCATCCGCGGGCTGGCCCGGGCCCCGGCCGTCTTCGAGAGGCTCGTCAACTTCGTCACGGGCTGAGCCTCCCGGAGGCGGCCCAGAGGTTCGCTCCGGGCCCTCCCTGGGAGGCCGCCAGTCCTACGGGGTGCCGTTCTTGGCCTGCACCCACTTCGCCAGATCGAGCGCCTGGGTCTCGTCGAGCAGCGTCGCGAAGGTCGGCATCTGCGTGCCCGGCTTGAAGCTCTCCGGGTTGCGGATCCACTTCGCCACATCCTCGGGCTGCTTCCCCATGGCCTGCTTCAGCCGATCGCGGAACTGCCCGTTCGGCCCGTGGCAGTACGAGCAGCCCAGGCTGCTGAAGAGCTTCTCGGGGTCGGCCGCCTTGTCCGCCTTGGGACGGGGCACCGCCTCGTGCGCCACCTTCGGCGTCGCGACCGCGGGGACGCCCTTCAGGTACGCGAACATGGCCGCGATCTCCACATCATCGAGGTAGCGGTAGCGCGGCATCGGCTTGCGCAGGATGTAGCCATCCGGGGTGACGCCCTGGGTGAGCGACAGCTTGAACTGCTCCAGGTTCCACTTGCCAATGCCCTGCGTCTCATGCGGGGTGATGTTCGGCGAGTACATGAAGCCCTGGCCGCCATACGCCTTCAGGTCGAACTCGAAGCCGCCGGCGAACAGGCCCGGATCCTTCAGCTTCGTGTCCGACGAGCCGAAACCGACCGTGTGGCACATGACGCAGTCATAGACGCCCACCGCCAGGTACTTGCCATACTCCACCGAGGGCCCCTTGGGCGGCGCCTTCACGGACGCCCTCGGCTCCGACCGGATGCCAGCGACGAGCGCCATGACGGCCTTGCCCCCGAACGCGGGCTCCGACGGCGGCGCCTTCTTGGGCGAGGGCGCGAACTCGGGGCGATCCGAGCGCATGTAGCCGATCACCGCCGCCACATCCTCGTCCGACATCCCGTAGAAGGCCGGCATCAGCCGCGCCTTCCCCTCGCGGTTGATCGAGTAGATGATCATCCGGGCGATCTCCTCGTCCTTCATGTTGCCGACACCGGCCACAGGATCCGAGGTGATGTTCGCCGAGTGGAACGTGCCCAGCTCGGGCGGATAGTCCAGCAGCGGGGCGCCCATGGCCTGGGTCTCACCCGCCGGCGCGTGGCACTCCGCGCAGATCGAGTGATAAATCATCTCACCGCGGGCCAGCGCCTCCGGCGAGGTGGCGCGCTGAATGTTGGGCAGCGGGACGTCGTAGGTCTTGCCCACCTTGTGGTTCACGTAGCCCACCAAGCCTACGACACCCAGGATGATCAGCCCTACCAGCGCACCCAGGCCCTTCAAGATCTTTCGTAGCATTCGATTCGGCTCTCACGCGAGACAGGACGAGGGACGACACGGCACTCACTGCTTGGGACGGCAGGCCACCCGCTCGGGCGGAGAGGCCGTGCCCGTGGCGAACCGGAGCTGGATTCCGCCAAAGGTGACGGCCTCAGACGTCGGCGCCACGGTCATATCCGGGTACTTCCACGGCCGGCCCGAGGCCGCGTCCGTCGTCGGATCCTTGAACTTGTACGTCACCGGGTCCGTCGAGCCCTTCGGAACCAGCACCGCAACGATGCCCAGGCTGCTGACCGGAGCGCCCTCCGCCACGAAGAAGCCACGCTGCGACTGCAGATCCGACAGAGGAGGAGGCAGCACGCCCGGAGGCGCCCACTCCACGTTGAGCACCTGGCCCCTCGAGGCCTCCACCGTGGTGCCCGCCCCAGGCCCTCGCAGCGAGGAGAAGCCCGGGTTGTACAGCCAGAACACCGTCACCCCCTCGTACCGATTGCCATTGCCGTACAGGTTCGCGACGGTGGTGGCGGTCCCCTTGGACGACAGGTACTTGGCGATCGCCTGCAGGATACCCGTGGTGCTCAGCTGGCTGGCCTCGATGCCCCAGCACCCATCCGCGTCCGCCGTCGAGACGGGACGCAGCGACACCGTCGGGGCGTAGTCGGCCGGCGGCAACGGCGTCAGCGGGGGGAAATAGTTGAACGTGGGCAGCTCCCCCTCGCCCGTGGTGGAGGGATAGTAGAGCTCGTCCCGGATCGGGACCTTGGGCAGCACCCAGCTCCCCAATGGATCCGAGTCCACCGTGGGCAGCGGGCTCGCGCTTCCCGAGCGATCCAGCAGGGTCACCTTCGACCCCTGCACCACCGAGCGCAGGAACAACGGGTTGTTGTCCAGCAACATGGGCGGCAAGGCGGGGATCGGCGGGAGGCACTTCTGGGTGCACTCCACGAAGCTCGTGAAGAAGGCCTCGGGGTCCCACGTGTACCCCGTCAACCGCACCGAGTTGAGCGAGTCGGACATCGCCTCGGCTGCCACAATCTTCGGCCGGGGGATGAAGCTGGACTCAGCCGGCGCGCTGGAATTGTTCCCACAGCCGGCGCCGAGCAGGAGGGCTCCAAAGAGGGTTCCGTAACGGATGGCTCTGTACATGGCTGGCCGGCTCTCAGTTCTCAGGGAGGATGTGGCTCTTGGGCGTCTGCGCACCGTGGCAGGCCTGAGCGCAGTTGGAGTGGCGGTTGGGCTCGGTGCGCGCGTTGAACTGGGTGGCGAAGTACTCGTTGTCGTGCGTCGACGGGTGGCACGACTTACACAGCACAATGCTCGGCCGCGTCGCGCTCTCCTTGGTCAAGTGGCAGATGTTGCACTCGTTCTTGTTCGCCGGGTACTTCTTCGAGCGCATGTGGATCTTGTGAATGGTCTCCTGCGGCCGGTAGATGATGTCGTTGGCGAAGCCGTGGCACGCCTTGCAACCTTCGATGTGATCCACCGACAGACCGTGACGCAGGTTGTCCAGCGAGAGCACGCCGCGGTGGCAGATCTGGCAGTTGCCCACCCGGCCCGGGTACGACGTCAGCTGATCCTGGCCCACCTGGAAGAAGAACGCCTTGAGGCGTGAGACGCGCTCACCCAGGAAGTAGCGCGAGCCCTTGACGTAGGCCACGTACGTGCCCGGCTTGGCGTCCACCGGCAGCTTGACGCTCACGCGCGTGGGCGTATGGGACTGATACAGGGTGGGGTACAGGTGGAACGAGGCGAGCTCGGAGATGAGCGCCTTGGGAGACTCCTGCGGGAAGAACGGCCGCTCACCGATCACATCGCTGTGGACGCGCATGTCCTGCAGCGGACCGGCGACAAGAACCACGGGGCCGGCATCCGCCTCGCGCGTCGCCTGGACCAGGCCGGGGTTCACGCTGAGCAGGCCATTGGCCTTTCCGGTAAAGGTCTCCTCGGAGCTCGGCAGCAGATCCGGCCCGTGCAGCCGGTTGCCCTCCTCGTCGCGGTACTCGACGAACATGTTCACCGTCTCGCCCGGCTTGTAGAAGGTGCCGTTGGGGGGAGCGACCATGGACAGGCCCGGCGCCAGGCCGAAGCCGCACTGCTTGGGGGTGCCCTGATCGTCGGTGCACGTGGCCTGCACGTCCGTCTGCTGCACGAAGCTCACCGGGAAGTAGAACGGATCCTCCGGCAGCTGGCTCCACGTCACGCGGATCGCACCGTCGCCCTGCAGGTTGCCGATGGAGAGCGTCTTGAACGGGTTGGTGCTGCCCACCATCTCCATGCGCATGAAGGAGCGGAACGTGGGCGTCAGCGGCAGATTGCCCGGCAGGCCCTGCACCGGACGCGGCGTCACATCCTGCGGCGACAGCGGCGGCGCCACGTTCTCCATCTTCCACGCGACGCGCGAGTGGCCCGGGTACGGCGACTCCACCAGGAACTCGGAGCGGGAGTACGTCTGCTCGGAGCGCACGACGCCGCCCGAGTCGAGCACCTCGATCTTGAAGGTGTCGTCCGTGACGCGCTGCCAGTTGGCGTTGTCGAAGAGCACCTCCCGGTTCCACGCGTCGTCATCGAACAGGCCCGGGAAGGCCTCCGCGTACTCCCACTCGTTGGACACCTGGCCCAGGTTGCGCCAGTCCAGCTTCGCGAAGTGGGTCTCCGTCTTCAGCCACTTCACGAACTCCGAGAGGTCCGACGGGTTCTTGTGCCGGTCGGTGATGACGTCCGTGATGGAGAACTGGTTGAGGAAGTAGGTGGTGTTCGCCAGCAGCTCCAGCTTGCCCTTGGCCGGAACGTAGGCGGGATCCAGCGGCCCTGTGGAGTCGGCGAAGAGCGCCGCACGGTCCATGTTCGGGCAGAGGTCCGGGTAGGGGATGTTCAGCGAGTTCTTCGCGACGAACCCCGCGTTGGGCGTGAAGGCGCAGCCGTTGAGCATCTGCAGGCTGAGCTTGATCGCCCCCGAGGCGGCGGCCTGGTACGGATCAAACACCTTGGCGCCACGGCCCGAGTTGGAGTTCTCGTCCCCCGTGACGTCAATGAGGTTGCACGACGACAACAAGGGCATCAGGAGGAGTGCACTGAGTGCACCTGGCAGAACTGTCGACCGGGTCATCATGGGGGCAGAACCAATGGCACGCTAAGGGGCAAGGGGCTTATTGGACTTCGCGCACGTGAAGGAGTGCCGCGTGATAGCGCAGTGGATGAGCAGCCCTGCGAGCGAGGTGGCGTGGCCCCCCAACGCACTGCTCATGCATCGCTACACGTAACTCCGGGGTTGATCTTTTGGCCGACGAACATAGCCGGTTCGTGAACGCTACCGCAAGCCAGCGTCCGGAACGAGAAACCTGCCCGTGATCACCCTTGCCTTGCCGCACCGCAGCGAAGCCCCAGCGCGCCCAAGCGCCCCTCCCTGATCCGAGTCCGTCCATCCTCCGCCGAGCAGCCAGGCTCCGCTCGCACGGGCTTGAGCCCTACCTACTACTTCCCGTATGACGCACCCGGCTCCATAGGTAGGAGCCGCTCGACAAAACAGGGGCTCACCATGATCCAGAAGATCCTCCTCGGTCTGGCCGTCGCCGTCGTGGCGCTGGCCGGCTTCATCTCCACCCGCCCGGCTGCGTTCAGCGTGCAGCGCTCGGCCACGATCCAGGCCCCGGCGGCCATCCCCTTCGCGATGGTGAACGACTTCCACCGCTGGGCCGTCTGGTCTCCGTGGGAGAAGTTGGATCCGGCCATGACGCGCACCTTCACTGGCGCGGATACGGGCCTGGACGCGATGTATGAGTGGGACGGCAAAGAGGTGGGGGCGGGCCGGATGACCATTCTGGAGAGCAAGCCCGCGGAGCAGATTCGCATCCGGCTCGAGTTCCTCCGGCCCTTCGAGGCTCAGAACACCACCACGTTCACCTTCACGCCCGAGGGCAGCGGCGTCACCGTGTCGTGGCGGATGGAGGGCCGCAACGGGTTCATCGTCAAAGCCTTCTCGCTGTTCGTGAACATGGATCAGGCGATCGGGAAGGACTTCGAGGCGGGGCTGGCGAACCTGAAGGCGGCGGCGGAGACCGAGGCGAAGAAGCGCGCCGAGGAGAAGGCCCTGGCGGAGAAGGTGGCAACGGACGCCGCAGTCGCGCCCCCTGCCCTCCCCGAGGCACCGCCGGCCAGCACCGCCACGGCTCCGGCACCCTAGCCAGCCCTCCGAGCAGGCGGATCCGTCGGCGCCGTCGGCACTCTGCCAGTAGCCCCTCCGCCGAAACCCGCCGTACACTTGGGACCCTCAGGGCGGTGGCAATGACGACAGGGTTGAAGACGGGGCTGGTGCTGGCAGGGGGTGCGGCACGCGGCGCCTACGAAGTGGGCGTCCTCTCCTATCTCCGTGAAGAGTTCGAGCCCCACTTCGGCCGCGAGCTGAAGCTGGACATCCTCGCGGGCACCTCCGTGGGTGCCATCCATGCGTGCTACCTGGCGGCGTCCAGCCACCAGCATCGGGAACAGGCGCGCGGCCTCATCTCCCACTGGCACGCGATGAAGGTGGAGGAAGTGCTCCGGTGCAGCTTCGGGGACGTCTTCCGGATCATCCGCGAGGCCCTCAGCAAGCCCACCGAGCACTCCACCCGGGACATCCAGTATGGCGGGCTGGTGGATCCACGCGGACTGCGCGCACTGGTCGGCCGCGGAATCCCCTGGCTGCAGATCGGGCGGAACCTGCGCAAGGGCCACCTGGAGGCGCTGGCGATCAGCGCTACCCACGTGGGCACCGGCGCCGCCACGGTCTTCATCCAGCGCGCGGATGGAACCATTCCCCGCTGGAGCGATGATCCGGACTACCGCGCGGTGGCCACCCGCATCGGTCCCAACCACGCGCTGGCCTCGGCCGCCATCCCTGTCGTCTTCCCCGCCGTCCGCGTCCGGGGGCACCTGCACATCGACGGGGGCTTCAAGCTCAATGTCCCCCTGAGCCCCGCGCTGCGGCTGGGTGCCCAGCGCGTCATCGTCGTCTCGCTGAGGCCCACGGTGGGAGTCCAGCCGGCCACGGCCGCCGAGGAGCACGAGCGCGAGCTGGCCGTCGCGAGTGCCCCCTTCCTCGTGGGCAAGCTGCTCAACATGCTGATGACGGACCGCACGGATCAGGACCTGGGCCGGCTGCGGCGGCTCAACGACATCCTCGAGGCGGGAACGACGGCCTATGGGCCGGGCTTCGCGCAGACACTCAGCGCGGCGCTGCACCCGCACCGCAGTCAGCCTGTGCGCTACATCCGCGAGCTGCTGGTGCGGCCCTCGAGAGACCTGGGCGAGCTGGCCGCCGAGTACGTGAAGACGCCCGAGTTCCGCCGCCGCAGCAGCGGGCTCGCCCACCGCACCATCCTCCGGCTGGTGGAGCGCGAGGCCCCACGTGAGGCGGACATGGCCTCGTACCTCCTGTTCGATGGGGGCTTCGCGGACATCCTCATAGACCTGGGCCGAAGGGACGCGCGCGCCCTGCGCTCCCAGTGGGAGCGCTTCTGGTCGGACGAGCCTCAGACAGTGTCGGAGAAGGCCGCGATGAAGTCCCCGGCCAGCACCGCCGCCTGAGCCGCCGCCCCCTCTCGCGACGGCTCCGGGCCGCTACGGCACACCCTTCGCCTGAGGCATGTCCTGCTGTACGGCGGGCGGCTCGGCCGGCGGCACCGCCGACGGCGCGGACTCCGGCTTGGAGCTCTCTCGCACCGAGACCTGACCCGAGCCGTCGTGCACGGTCACCTTGAACTGCCGGGGCTCGGTGCGCTCGTCCTTCTCCACCGAGAAGGACTTGCGGTTGATCTCGTGCCCGTCCTCGGTCTCGAGCACGACGTACCAGTCGCCCGGCTTGAGGTTCCGCGTGAGCGCGTAGTAGCGCAGGCCGCGCTCGGAGCCGGAGCTCCTCAGCGTGGGAGCGAACTTGCTCATCTCCCTCCAACCCTTGTCCGGGTCGTCGTAGAACCAGCGCACCGTCACCTTGTACTGGTCGAAGCCCTTGGGCGCGAAGATGCTGAAGAAGTAGTAGGCCACGTCCCCCTGCCGCATCTGGAAGTCCCGGTCGTCCTTCACCCAGAACTTCCACCACTTGGGCTCGTGGTAGAGGTGGTACTCGCGGCCCTTGCCCACGTTCACGGGCTTCACGTCGTGGAAGACGCCGCTGAACGTCACCGCCAGCGGCACCGGCGGCAGCACGCGCACCACGTACAGGAACAGCGCCACCACCAGCACGCCGAAGCCGGGGATGGCGATCTGCTTGATGACCTGCACCCGGTCCAGGACGTTCCAGTTCAGCAGCAGCCGGATCACCCCGAACACGGCGCCGCCGGCCAGCACCTGCGCGAGCAGGAAGATCCACAGGTTCGCCTTGCCGATGACGACGGGCAGCACGTAGGACAGGTACATGCTGACGCACAGGCTGAAGAGCGCCACCCGCACCACGGGCCCCAGCTTGCGGAAGAAAGGCAGCTCATTGGCCACCATCAAGCCGAACATGAGCACCAGGAACAGGAACGCCGTGAGCCCCGAGGCGCTCTTGAAGAAGAACAGCGTGTAGGAGCTCAGCAGGCTTCCGTAGAAGAAGTGGATGGCGTCTTCGCGCCACTTCCACACCTTGGCCAGCGCCTTGGGCGGCTCGGCGCCCTCCGGGTGCTTCTGCTCCAGCAGCAGCAGCGTGGCCAGCACGCCCAGGTACACGAACTGCTGCACCATCGTCAGCGTGTCGTCGATGCGGCTCAGCGTGAGCACGTCGTAGACGAAGCCGATGAAGAAGAACGCAGCGATCTCCACCAGCTCGTTCTTCTGGCGCCACGCCTGGACGCGCTCCATCGTCGACGGCGTCTTCGCCGTGGGCGTGGAGTCCTCCGGATCCGCGAGCTTCGCCTCCGGCGCGGGGACGTTGCCCGTCAGCGCGTTGACGGAGCCGCTCGGCGCGGGGGCCGGCGTCAGCTCGGGGGTGGGGTTCGTCTCTCCAGGGTTCGGCGGTGTCGCGGTAGCCACGGCAGTCCTCTCAGCTAACGACCGCGCATTCTATGTGCGAACGCGCGGCGCGTCGTGAGGGCCCTGCCCAGGGCCTGGAGCCCCCCGGGCACACGCCTCGGCTGTGGTGAACTGTAAGCGGGCCTTAGCCCTCGGCCTTCTTGCCGGAGACGAGAGCCTCCAGCTCACCGCGCTCGGCCAGCTCCATGAGGATGTCCGAGCCGCCGACGAACTCCCCGTTGATGTAGACCTGGGGAATGGTGGGCCAGTTCGAGTATTCCTTGATGCCCTGGCGGATGTTGGGGTCGGCCAGCACGTCCACCGTGTGCACCTCGCCATAGGGCTGCAGCAGCTGCAGCGCCCGGGCGGAGAAGCCGCACTGCGGGAACAGGGCGTTGCCCTTCATGAACAGGACGATCTTGTGGGAGCGGATCTCCTCGTCGAAGCGGGCCTTGAGTTCAGGAGACATGGTTCAGGTTCCTCTCAGCGAGGCCCGAGCTTCTTCCATTGCTCGGGCGTATAGGTTTTTAGCGCCAGGGCGTGCAGTTCGCCCGTCCCCAGCCAGTCCTGGACGGAGGCATAGACGAGCTTGTGCTGCTGCACCATGGACTTGCCAGCGAACGCTGGGCTCACGACAGAGGCCTCGAAGTGGTCTCCGGTTCCCGTGGTGTCCTGCACGTTCACTTCGGAGCCCGGCAGGGCCCCGAGGATGCGAGCGCGAATGGCTTCTGGGTCCAACATCAGTTCAGTCCCTTTCCCATCATGAGCATGGCCGGCTCGACGCCCATCGCCCTCAGGGTCTCCTCCCACAACTGGGCGGGGTTGCCCTCGAGAATGGCCTTGGGTGTCGCCTCGGAGAAGAGCCAGGAGCCCGCCGCCATCTCCGACTCCAGTTGCTTGGGCCCCCACCCCGCATAGCCCAGGCAGAAGCGCAGGTGGGGCGTGGAGGACTCCAGCAGCGGGCCCAGGGCGTCCAGCGTGACGCTCAGGTACAGGCCTGGCATCACGGGGTGCTTCTCGGCCACCGAGTCATCGTCGTGGAGGATGAAGCCCCGGTGGGACTCCACGGGCCCGCCAATGAAGACGGGGTCCTGGGTGCGCTCGGAGGCAATCTTCAGGGATTGGCCCCTCGCCAGCTCTCCGAGCGTGAGGGGGGCCCCTCGGTTGACGACAAGCCCCATGGAGCCTCCCTCCCCGTGCTCGATCATCAGGACGACCGAGCGGTGGAAGTTGGGATCCCCGAGCTGGGGCATGGCCAAGAGCAACCCAGGAGCGAGCGTCTTCACCTGGGCAGCATCGAACGTCCCGAGGGAGCGTGCAACCGGTCTTCTCAGCTCCCGTTGCCTGGCCGGAACTTCACTCGCCCGGCAGGCCAGGCGGAGGGCGGGCTCAGTGCCAGCTGGTGTGCTTGGACTGGAGCGCCTTGGCCAGCTTCTCCGGCATCACCGGCTTGCCGATGAACAGGTCCGCCCCGAGCCCCTTGCACTTGCGGGCCATGGCCGCGTCGCTCATGGCGCTCACTCCGATGAGGACGGCCTGAGGGAAGCGCTCGCGCAGGCGGGACATGAGCGTGGCGCCGCTGCGGCCGGGCAGAAAGACATCCACGACGGCGGCGTCCATGCGCTTGTTGCGCACGGCGAACTCGGCCTCCTCGGCGCTGCCTACGGGGAGCGGCTCGTAGCCCCACTGGGTGAGCAGTTCCACCAGCAGCTCACGGCTGGAAGGATCGTCCTCGACGACGAGGACCGCGCCGCGAACCGGCTCGACCTTCAAGTCATCGCTGCGCCGCTCGGGGCTGACCTGCGTGGAGAGTTCTTCGGTCGGGAGGGACATGGCTGGGCTCTCGAGGACAAGAATGGTGTGCGTTGAGGGAACCCACCCACGCACGGGGGGAATTCCTCGCAGGGTGCTTGAAAAACCTTGGTATCCCGGGGGCTTGAACCGAAGCTTTCACGCACGCCCCGTGTGGGCCGCAAGCGCCTGGAAGGCGAGCGAGGCGCCAGGCGCGAGGGCCCCGCGCCCCCCTTCGCACCTGCTCCAGCGGGATGCCCTTGAAGTCCAGCACCGCCTTGTCCTCCTCGTTGCGCACCAGCACCTTGTGGTTCAGCTCCACGTCCACCGCCTCCGCCAAAAGTGTTGGAGCACCGCTGGCTTACAAAGCAGAGGCGCCAAGGGGAGGACAGCAGCAGCGCGCCAACCCACTGAATTAACAGGCGTAGGCTCTCACCGCACACGCCTCCGCCAGTCCACGTTCGTGGGCTGTGCAGGTCGCGCCGCTCCCCTCCCCCCCGTTCGGCGGAGCTAACTGGTTAGCTCCGGACTCACGCCGCTCCTCACCGGGGCACGGTGGCTGTTCGGCGGAGCTAACTGGTTAGCTCCGGACTCACGCCGCTCCTCACCGGGGTACGGTGGCTGTTCGGCGGAGTTCCCTGGTTATTCGTAGGAGGGGCTCAGCGAAACGAATTGACGACGAAGGCAGAGGCACCGGAGTAGCCGAGGACGGCGGTTCCGGGCTTCGAGTCCGGCCTCTTTCTAAGCTCGTTACCTCCAAAGCGAGCGACGGCACAGATGGGAACTGGTTCCCCATCTACCGGGTGAGCCTGATACCACCGGACGACAACCTGCGGACCGCCTGTCCACACTCGACCGTAAAGACGGGTACCCGCTTGCAGAGTACCGAGTGCGCCATCCCAATAGCTCTCGACAGGGCCGTCATAGAGCGTGATCGGCCTCGCGTCGATCTGGTTCGCGTCGAGTTCCACGTCCGCAGAGTCACCGACGCGCATCCGCAGAATCCGCATCGTCTCGAGCGCTTTCTCCGAGCAGTCCTCCGGTCCCGGGCTCCCGTCCGATCGCAGCGGCACGTTACCAGGGGTTGTCGTGGTCGCGCATCCGACGGACGCGCTGACTAGGGCGGGACAGAGAAGCAGGAACGCCTTAGGCGAGGACATGACCGGCGCTCTTACTGACGGATAAGGCTCGGATCCAGCAGAACGAACAACTGCCGGTACCCGTCGTCTCGGTAGATCTCAAGAAGGAGATTCTTTAGCGCTGTGCCCTCTTCAAAGGCGCTCTGATCAACAACGACGGCGACGTAACCGGCTGTACCTGGGATGATTGCTTCATGATCCGTGCGCAAAGCAAACGGTCTGTCCTTCCAGCCGGATGCTGTGTAGAGACGTGCCATCTGCATCTTCCAGGGCACATCCTCGCGGTTCGTAATCTTGAAGACGACCGCTGCCTTCCCGTTGCCTGAGAAGAGCCGGACGACGAACTCAACATCCCCTTCCTGTAGGCGCCACTTGCGACGCTCACGGAAAGGCGTCTGCTGGGTAACGTCTTTCGCGAGGAGCGCCGCGAGTGCATGATCAACGGAATCCTCTTGCTCGTAGCGCTCGACCTTCTCCCGAAGCTCCCGCTCTCTCTTGAGCGATTCGTAAAGCGAAGCCTGAGCAGCGCTCGCCGACTCAAGATTGCGAATCACGGTGACCTGTTGATCCGCCACCCGCCTGCCGTCGCGCGGTTGCTGTTCCGACGTGACGACGAAGGGGATCTCCATGCCGTCCCTGAGAGTGACGAGAAGCATGAAGCGGTCCCCAGGCTCGATGTCCCGGAGCGGTTCAAGGACGACCTTCCTACCCCCTACCAAAGGGGCTCAAACCACCCTTCCGAGCCGAGCATTCGTGTCTGCTCTGGATCGACTTCCTTCTCAAAGCGCAGCACTGTCGCCACGCGACCAGCGGCATAGATCTTATTCGCGGTCGTTGCTGGGTGCTCTGACAGATTGATGATCCTCTCGACTACATCAGGCTCCTTTGCCAGGGCCACGGAAGCCACAAGGACGAGGGGCAG
The DNA here is from genome assembly GCF_000737315.1 of Hyalangium minutum. Taxonomy (GTDB): domain Bacteria; phylum Myxococcota; class Myxococcia; order Myxococcales; family Myxococcaceae; genus Hyalangium; species Hyalangium minutum. Next base: position 222,823 of record NZ_JMCB01000015.1, on the reverse strand, counting down.
AGCAGACCGGCAGGGCAGGAAGGCACGCATCACGCACGCAACCTCGCAGGACGGAAAGCAGACGCACAACCTCTTAGATTGCCGCAGGGCAGGCTAACTTTTCTGTGGCGAAACGGTTCACCAGATCGTCCCCAAGGGGGACCACACGCAGGCCCAAGCGGCCCAGCCAGGCGCCAGGCCGCAGGGGTGGGCTTCCAGGTCACTATGGATGCTTGGGGCTCAACACCATGCGCTCTGGGGTGGCCACTGCGTTGGGGTCAACCGAGCAGGCAGCGAGCTGGGGATGGCGCCTTGAGTCAACCGTATTACATTGTCCAGCAAGGAGGTGAGACGACATAAAACATACGATTGTCCCACGACGATGTGGTGGGTGGGACGCTGCGTATGCGTATATTGAGACGCGAAGGTTCAGCGACGAGCTGACCTCGCGCGGAGCTCCTGCAAGCAACTCTGCAATCGCCTAAATGGGAGGTCATAATGAAAAATGTACTCGCGCTCCAGAAGCTGGCCCTTAAACCAAAGCCCGACTGGACCTGTCCTACCGCATCGTGGGTCAGCATCTTTCGCAGCTGCATCTGGCAGGGATAGCGCTCCAACGCTTCACTGAGGCCAGAGGACCGTCGCCCGGACAGGAAAGGACGACTGCGTCCTCCATCCTCGCATTAACCATTTTTACGACGCTCGTGACAGCGAGGGAGAAGCGAGGCAACGTGCAGGGTATCGAAAGACGCGCAATGCGTGAGTTCACCGGCTTCATCATCGTTGACCCGGAACGCTACGAGAGCCTCGACCGGTACCGTTCGACGCAGAGCGATTATCGGGGTCTCGTGAGTCTGCTCTTGCCGACGGGCTGGACGCTCAGCGACGAGCCGGGGGTATGGTGCGGCGCGGCCCCCGAAGGCGGTGTCATTCCGGCGCAAGGGTTCAAGATCCACATCTCCGCAATCCATGAGCACGCGCCGACGATCCTGCGGACCATCCTTCCGATCCTGACGGAGGAGAGAGTTCCCTTCAAGTTTCTCGTGGACGAGCAAATGCTGGGTTACATGAGTTCCAGCGACTGCCCCGGGAGCTCTTGTGGAAAATTCATCACGATCTACCCGTCCGACGTCCGGCACTTCGTGCGCATGATGGAGCGCCTGCACGCCGTCACGGCGGGATTCGCAGGGCCCTATATCCTCTCCGACAAACGGTACCGGGGCAGCAAGGTTCTCTTCTATCGATACGGGGCCTTCAAGGCCCAGGGGAGGGTCGATATCTTCGGCGAGCGGGTTTACCATATCCAGGGGGCCGATGGCTCCTGTGTATCGGACCAGCGCCAACCATTCTTCTTCCTTCCGAATGGCGTGGCCGATCCGTTCCCCGACGATCCAGAGCCCGAGCCAAGCGAGGTCGTCCTGAAGGGACGATATCGGATCACCGGTGTCCTCGCGCAGTCCAGCAAGGGCGGAGTCTATCTGGCGGTCGATCTCGAAACCGGGGCGGAGCTAGTCGTCAAGGAAGGGAGGCGCTTCATCAACCGGACCGCCGCTAGCCCCCACGACGCCGTGGCCTGCCTGGCGAACGAGTATCGCGTCCTAAAGATCCTGGAGGACACCGGCCTGACCCCCAGGCCATACGACTTCTTCGAGGAGTGGGAGCACAGCTTCATTGTCATGGAGAGGATCCAGGGGAAGAGGTCCCTGATTTCCTACCGAGCGTCCAGCGACTCCCCCCTGGCGCTGATAAGCAACCCCTCGTGGCAGGATGTCATCGACTATTGCACCCGGTTCGTCGACATTGCCAGAAACCTCACGGATGCACTCCGAAAGATACATGACCTCGGCGTCGTCGTTCACGACCTCGCGCCGCAAAACATCCTCCTCGACCCGACGACGCGGACCGTTTCTTTCGTCGACTTCGAGAGCGCTCACTGCACCGCCGGAGGTCAGGACGGCCTGATCGTTCCGCTTCAGACGCCGGGTTTCGGCGGGCCGTCGGCGCTCCGGGGCGAAAAACCCACCGTGGAAGAGGACTACCAAGCGCTGAGCGGCGTCTTGTGCGACCTCATCTTCCCCGTCACGTCGTTTTTCACGATCAACCCGCAGTCGCGACGGCGCCTGTACTCTCGCATTGCACGGGAGAAGGGCATTCCTGGCGAGGTCCTCGCGCTGGCGCTGGATATCGGCGAAAGCCCGTCGAGCGCCGACGCGCTGCTCGAGAGCGCCCGACGGAGCATCGCCGCTGTGAGGCCGCCGGAGCCGCTCCCGCCCGCGGCCAAAGCGCATGAGTTGTCGGCGGCGGTCGAGAAGATTGCAGAATATGCGGTATGGGCGCTGGAGAAGCCGCGGCGGCTCGACCCTCCGACTGATTACCGTCGGTTCATCACGAACGACTTGAATATCTCTTATGGCGTCGCCGGCATCGCGTTGTTCCTACACCGCGTAAAAGGAGATCTGCCACCCTCCGTGCGCGGCGGACTCCTCGAACTCTCCGAGACGGCCGGCATTCGCGATTATCCACCGGGGCTCCATATAGGGCTGGCCGGGATCGCCCTGGCATTTCACGAGATCGGTCTCAAGGAGAGGGCGAAGGCCTTGATGGCGATGGCCAACGCCTCGCCGATCCTCCACGATAACCTGGATGTGTTTTATGGCACCGCAGGCGTTGGACTGGCCAACCTGTGGTTCTTTCATGTGACGAAGCGTGAGGAGTACCTGGACCAGGCGGCAGCGCTGTCCTCTCGCCTCAAGGCGGGGCTGCAGAAGACAGGAGATGGCTATTGCTACCCCAGTTCCGACGGGATCACGTATCATGGCTATGCGCACGGGGCGGCAGGCATCGCCCAGTTTTTCTTGAAGCTCTACCAGTGCACGGGGGAGCCGGAGCACCTCGAGCTTGCCAGGGGCTTGCTTGATTTCGAGATGGCGCACGCCCGGGGTGCGGATGACTCTCTCATCTGGCAGCGCTCGCGCGACGAGAACGTCGTCTCACCTTACTCGCACATCGGGAGCGCAGGAATCGGCTGCGTCTTGCTGGACTTCCACAGGGTCCTAGGCGAGCCCCGCGACCTGGCGGCAGCGAGGAAGATCGCGCGCCACCTGTACGGGAAATACAGCGCCTTCCCGGGAAGGTTTGCCGGCATGGCGGGGCTTGGGGACTTCTTTATCGACATGCACCAGCACACAGGCGAAGTGCACTACCGCGAGGAGGCGCATCGCTTTGCAGAGCGCATCATGCTCTTTGCCATCGAAAAGGAGCACGGCATCGTCTTCCCCGGTGAGGAGCTGGTACGAATCTCCACGGATTTGGGCACCGGCTCGGCCGGAATAGGCATCTTCTTCGACCGTCTCGTGCGAGATGGCGACAGGTTGCTCGGCGATTTCTAGCGGGACAATGCCGTCGAGCGTGCAGGGGCAGTCAGTCGTCTCGTGGATCTCGCCGTCGCAGTCGTCGTCGTATCGCCGAGGCACGCTTGGATCGGCGCGGCGGGACGCTTTTGCTCGAAAGTCGACCACTCTGCCGATCAACACGGTTGGGCCGTCGGGCCGCGGGGCGGCGAGCATTGCGAGGACTCTGCTCCGGCCCGGCGCACAGCCCGTGCGTCAGCAGGCGCTGCTCAGACTGGAACTGGAACAAGAGCAGCTTCGTGCAAGTGAACTCGCAAAGCTCGCCAAGTTGTCGTAGCGGACGCCGGGCGTATCAATCCCGGAGAACGATGTGGGGCCCTTCTGCCCCCTGTCCATGACGCCTGTTCCGGACACCCCGCCGCTCGAGCTGCCGAAGGGCGTTACCCTGGAGCAGATGCTGCACCAGTTGGAGCGCCAGCTCGTCGAGAGCACCCTGCGCCGCTGCCACTACCACAAGGACCGCGCCGCCAAGGAGCTGGGGCTCGGCCGCTCCACCCTCTTCAAGAAGCTGAGGGAATGGGGCGTGAGCCAGGAAGAGGACTGAAGTCTCCCAGGGCGTGGCTCGAAGGGTTCAAGCCCGCCGCGTGCGAGCCGCCAGCGCCTGGGAGGCCAGCGAGGCGCCCAGCACGAGCAGCACCAGCAGGAGCCACGCGGGGATGACGACGCGAGAGCCACCCTCGTAGATGAGCGCGGCGTAGCTGGTGCCCAGGTAGCGGCCCAGGGACATGGGCTCCATGCGGGCGATACCGAAGAAGCTCACGGTGGACTCCGCGAGAATGGCCGCGGGAAGCCGACTGAGGAAGACTGCGAGGACGAAGGGGCGCAGCGAGGGCCACAGGTGGACGCGGAGCACGTGCGGCCCGGTGCCTCCGAGCGCCCGGGAGGCGGCGATGAACTCCTGGCCTTCGAGGGTGTCCAAGCGGTTGCGGAACATGCGCGCGGGCCCGGCCCAACCCACGAGCGCCAGCGACACCACCATGAGGCCGAAGGGGCCCAGTCCCGCGCCAGCCCCGGCATCCACGAGCGATTGGCCCGCGAGCTGGAGCACCATCACCACGAGCACGTCCGGGAGCGCGAAGAAGGCATCGGCCAGGCGCATCACCCAGCGCTCCAGAGCTCCGCCAGACAACCGGGCCACGGCGGCCACGAACAGGCCCATGCCGGTGGACAGTGCCCCTGCCGCGAGCCCGATGGCGAGCGAGACCCAGAGGCCTCCAAAGGCCAGCTCACAAACGGTGCGATCCGGGTGTGTCGGGTCATGACCGAGCGGGCAAGTGCTCGCCAGGACCTCGGGGAAGACGCGGCCCGCGAGCAGGCTCAGCGCACCGAGCCCGATCAAGAGGGTCAGCCCTACCCAGGCGCGGACGGGCATTCGGCTCATGTCCGGTCCTCCCGGGCGCGGGGATCCACGAGGAGCCGGACGATCTCGACGACGAGCCCCACTGCGGCGAGCACTGAGGCAAAGACGGTGGTGGCCACAACGACGACGGCCACCTGCTTCTGGAGGACGGCGAGGACGTAGAGCTGGCCAAAGTACGGCAAGCCGAAGACGCGCTCGGCGGCGAACGAACCCGCGAGCAGCGCGGTGGCCACGGGGCCGATGGCGTCCAGCAGCGCGGGGAGCACATTGGGCAACACATGGCGGCGCAGCACGACGCCCGGAGGCAGGCCCTTGCTGGCGGCGGTGCGCACGTAGTCCCGGGCGAGCTCGGTCTCCAGCGCATCACCCACCAGGGTGCCGAGAAAGACACCCGGCCAGAGGGAGATGACGAGCGCGGCGGTCAACTCGGGGAGAAAGTGGCCCCGCTCCACGACGGCGGGGGCGAACAGGAGCGCGGGGATGAAGACAGGCGTGCCAAAGGCCACCGCCGGAATGGCATCTCCGAGCACGGCGAGGCGCCCCCTCCTCCACCGGTTCTTCAGGAGAGCAAAAGCCAGCGCCCAGACAAGCGCGAACACCAGGGCCACCAGCCCTACCCCGACGCTGCCGGAGAGCTTGAGGAGCAGCTCGTCGCCGGTGACACCTTGAGCGCTGGTGCCGAGGCGCTCGCCCCGGAAGAGCTTCTGCCACGGGCGCAGAAAGCCCAGGGGTTCGCCGACGCCGAGATCCCTCCGGTACGAGGCCGCCAGCTCCGGAGACACCTGGCGCTTGCTGTCGTCCTCGGTGGTGAGCGGAAGACTGGCCATGAGGAAGTACGAGGCCAGCGCGACGATGGGGATGAGCGCGAGCTGCCGGCCGAGCCGGATCAGGAGCTGCCTCATGGCCTGGCGCCCTCCTCCGCGGCCTCGGGAGCGAGGCGCAGGGACTTGAGGGCGAGGAAGTTGAACGGATCCACATCCAGCCCGCGCAGCTTGGGCCGAGAGCGGTAGTAGCGATCCGGGTGGTACAGCGGGACGATGACGGCCTGCTCGTCCAGGAGCAGAGCCTGGGCCTGGGCGTACAGCGTCCGGGCGCGGGAGGCATCCGCCTCGGCATCGGCCTCCTCGAGGAGCCGCTCGAAGCGGGCCATGGGCTCGCCGCCGCCCTGGGTCTCCCAGCCGGTCTGATGGTTCCCCTCGCGCTCGAAGAGGGTGAAGAAGGTGTTCGGGTGGGCGTAGTCGGCGCCCAGCCGGCGCATGTACATGTCGTAGGCGCGCGGGCCTTCGGGCGTGCGCCGCGCCACCTCCGAGGAGAAGTCCGACCGCGCATCGAGCGTCACCGTGATGCCCACGGTGGCGAGCTGCGCGGCGATGCGCTCGGCGATGGCCACCTCGGGGACAAAGGAGTCTCCGGCCCGGAAGACGAGGCGCAGCGGACGATCCAGCCCCGGGACACCGCGCAGTTCCTCCCGGGCACGCTCGCGGTCGAAGTGCGGCAGGCGGGCAGCCTCCTCGGGAGTGGCGGCGCCGGGCAGGTCCGGTGGCAACAGCACGTTCGAGGGCCGCACGGAGGGCAACAGCCCGGCCAGGAGCGCGTCCCGATCCAGCGCGTGGGCGATGGCCCGCCGCACCTCGGGACGGTTGAGCGGAGGGCGCTCGGTGTTGAGCGCGATAAAGTACGTGGAGAGCAGCGGCTCGTAGTGGAGGTCATCGGGGCGCTCTCCTCGCAGCGCGAGCGCACTGTCGATGAAGACGAAGTCCACCCGGCCTCGCTCATAGAGGGCCGGGCCAATCTCCGACTTCATCAGTGTGACGACGGGAGCTGGGCGCTCACCGGGCCCGAGTGGCGGCGGGAAGGCAGAGGCCGGGTTGTAGACCAGCCTCACACGCTCCCCCGCTCGATCCCACCGCTCCACGCGGTAGGGCCCGAGCGCCAGGGGCCGCCCCTCGCGAGGCCGATCGAAGTAGTCGCGGATCTCCTCGTCGGACTTGCCGGCGAGATCCGCGGAGGGCGCGGGAAAGAAGAGGTACACGTTGGCCAGACGCGACAGGAAGTAGCTGCGAGGCCGCTCCAGCGTGACGCGCAACGTGTGCGGGTCCAGCGCCTCCACACCAGTGCGCTCCAGAGCCGCTTGAACCTGCTCTGCGGGAGCGCCGCGCTCCTGCAACTCGACGGCCTGCCGGGCTCCAGCAATCTCGGCCATCTCCCCACGCTCTCGGCCGAGCATCGCGCGCCGCCACCCGAAGACGAAGTCCTGCGCCGTGAGCGGGGTGGTGCCGTCCGACCACTTCACGTCCTGACGCAGGTGGAAGGTGTAGACATCGTGTCCCTGAGCATCGCGCTCGCGCTCCCATCGCTCAGCCAAGCCCGGCTGCACGGAGTTGTCGGGGCCCAGGGTGGTGAGCCCCTTCTGGGTGGCGAGCATGACCGGGTAGTTCGACCAGCTCGCGGGGTCCGAGTAGCTCCAGTCCAGGGTGGTGGGCATCGCGGGGACGATGATCTTGGTGCCGGGATCGGGCTGGAAGCCGCACGGCCCACAGGCCGTGGTGAGCCACAGCCCCATGAGCGCCAGCACGAGTCGAGAACGAGAAGCCACCGTGCCGGGTTCTATCGCTCCCTGCGGCGGCTGCAAGGTCCGCCTCGGGTGTACCATGCAGCCGCCTTGGCACCTTGAATAGCTACTTCCTGGGGACAGGGCCGCTGGAGGAGCGCAGCCGCGCGCAAGCCCAGGGCACGATGCGCCGGGCGTGTGGACCGTCTCCAGCCACGCCCGGACGATTGAAGGCGAGCGCATCGAAGCGGGCGAGCCCTACTGCCACGTGGGGGACCTCACCACGGACTGATCCCGTGCACGCCCCCCTACCCGGCTGTTAGAGGAGCGGGCCATGGCACCCCGTTCCAAGAAACCCGTGGAAGGCACCCTCATCCGCGTCCACTACGACGCGGGCTGGGGCAACCGCATCACCCTGCGCGGCAACAAGCCGCCGCTGGCCTGGAGCGTGGGACAAGAGGCCACCTGGTCCGACGGCCACGTGTGGACCTACGTGTGGCCCAAGGACTCCGGCAAGCTCGAGTTCAAGCCGCTGCTCAATGACCGGAGCTGGTCCATCGGTGGCAACTACGAGCTCCACGGCGGCGCCCCCGTGGACATCTACCCCTCGTTCGCCCCAGGCGCGGCCACGCTGGAGAAGAAGTACGACTTCTTCTCACCCCAGCTCAACAACTCGCGCACGCTCATCGTCTCGCTGCCACCGAGCTACGTGGAGAACCCGCTCAAGCGCTACCCCGTGCTCTACATGCACGACGGGCAGAACTGCTTCGAGGACTCCTCCTCTTTCACTGGCGTGTCCTGGGGCGTGGATCGCACCCGCGATGCGCTCGTGTCACAGGGGCGCATGGATGAGGTCATCATCGTGGGCATCACCAACATAGGCCCCCAGCGCGCGTTCGAATACACCGGCGGGCAGCGCAACGAGCGCTTCGGCGGCGGGGACCTGTACGGCGCCTTCCTCGTGGAGACGGTGAAGCCCTGGGTGGACCGCCAGTACCGCACCCTGCCCGGCCGCGAGGACACGGCCTTGATGGGCTCCTCGCTCGGCGGCCTCATCTCCTTCTACCTGGGGACGCGCTACCCGCACGTCTTCTCCAAGGTGGCCTGCCTCTCCAGTGCGTTCGGGTGGAACGGGCTGGACCTCGTCAGCGAGGTGTACTCGTGGGGAGAGCCCCCGCCGGTGAAGTTCTACATCGACGCCGGCACGAACCGGGACCCGTGGATCCCCACCCAGCGCATGAAGGAGGCCCTGCTGTCCAAGGGCTACGTGCAGGGCGAGAACCTGTACCACTACGAGGACAAGGGCGGCCGCCACACCGAGGCCTCTTGGGCCAAGCGCGTCCACAAGCCACTGCGCTTCCTCTTCCCCTGGCAGAGCACCTCCACGCCGCGCTGAGGCCCTGAAAGGCGAAGGGCCCGGAACCGTCTCGCGGTCCCGAGCCCTTCACTTCGAACCTACGGCCTCGGCACTCAGACCGGGGCGCCCGCCGGAACAGGCTGCGTTCCCTCGACAGCCGGGATCTTCAGCCCGTCGCTCGCGGGCTTGCCTCGGCCGAACTCCTCCGGCTTCTCCAGCACCAGCGCCACGCGGAGCACGTCGTCCACGAACTCCACGGGGATGATGCGCAGCTGCGAGCGGATCTTCTTCGGGATGTCCTTCAGATCCTTCTTGTTCGCCTTCGGGATGAGGACCGTCTTGATGCCGGCGCGGTGCGCCGCCAGGGTCTTCTCCTTCAGGCCGCCGATGGGCAGCACGCGGCCGCGCAGGGTGATCTCACCTGTCATCGCCACGTCCCTGCGCACCGCCACCTTGGTGAGCGCGGACACCAGCGCCGTGCACATGGTGACACCGGCGGACGGACCGTCCTTCGGGATGGCGCCCTCGGGCAGGTGGACGTGGATGTCGTAGTTCTCGAACACCTTCCGGTCGATGCCGAACCGGTCCGCGCGCGAGCGCACGTACGACATGGCCGCCTGAGCCGACTCCTGCATCACCTCGCCCAGCTTACCGGTGATGATGAGCTTGCCCTTGCCCGGCATGACCGTGGCCTCGGTGGTGAGGATCTCGCCCCCCATCTCCGTCCACGCCAAGCCGGTGACGATGCCCACCTGGTCCTCGCGCTCGGCCACGCCGTAGCGGAAGCGCGGGGTGCCCAGGAACTTCATCGCCTGCTTGCGGTCCACCGCGATGTCCCGCTTGCCGTTCTTCAGGATGTCGCGGGCAATCTTGCGGAACACGCCGCCGATCTCACGCTCCAGCGAGCGCACACCGGACTCACGCGTGTAGCGGTGGATGATCGTCCGCAGCGCGTCGTTGGTGAAGTCGACCTTGAGCTCGGTGAGCCCGTTGGCCTCCTGCTCCTTCGGGATGAGGTAGCGCCGCGCGATGCTCAGCTTCTCCGGCTCGGTGTAGCCGGCGATGCGAATCACCTCCATGCGGTCCTGCAGAGGACCGGGGATGTTGTGCATCGTGTTCGCGGTGCAGATGAACATCACCTTGGACAAGTCGTAGTCGAGGTCCAAGTAGTGGTCATTGAAGTTGTGGTTCTGCTCGGGGTCCAGCACCTCCAGCAACGCCGCGCTCGGGTCGCCGCGGAAGTCCGTGGACATCTTGTCGATCTCGTCCAGCAGGAAGACGGGGTTGTTGCTGCCCGCCTTCTTGAGGCTCTGGATGAGCTTGCCCGGCATCGCGCCGATGTACGTGCGGCGGTGGCCGCGGATCTCCGCCTCGTCACGCACGCCGCCCAGCGACAGGCGCACGAACTTGCGGCCGGTGGCGCGAGCAATCGAGCGAGCCAGCGACGTCTTACCGACGCCCGGAGGCCCGACGAAGCAGAGCACGGGGCCCTTGAGCTTCTTCACCAGCTGCTGCACGGCGAGGTACTCGAGGATGCGCTCCTTGGGCTTCTTCAGGCCGTAGTGGTCCTCGTTGAGCACCCGCTCGGCCTCGGTGACGTCCAGGCGGTCCTGGGTCTCCTCGTACCAGGGCAGGCTGATGATCCAGTCGATGTAGTTGCGGACAACGGTGGCCTCGGCGCTCATCGGGCTCATCATCCGGAGCTTCTTCAGCTCCTTCTTGACCTTGAGCGTGGCCTCCTTGCTCATCCGCTTGTTCTTGAGCTTCTCCTCGATCTCCTGGATCTCGTTCTTGAACTCGTCGCGCTCACCCAGCTCCTTCTGAATGGCCTGCATCTGCTCATTCAGGTAGTACTCCTTCTGGGTCTTCTCCATCTGCTTCTTGACGCGCGTGCGGATCTTCTTCTCCACCTGGAGAATCTCGATCTCGCCCTGCATCAGCTCGTAGAGCTTCTCCAGCCGCTTGGCCGGGCTCTCCGTCTCGAGCAGCGCCTGCTTGTCGTTCAGCTTGAGCGACAGGTGCGCGACGATGGTGTCCGCCAGACGCGCCGGATCATCGATGCTGGCCACCTGCATCAGCATCTCAGGCGGAATGCGCTTGTTGAGCTTGACGAAGGCCTCGAAGACCGAGTGCACGCTGCGCACCAGCGCCTCGAGCTCCACGGACTTCTCGCTCTGCTCCTCGAGTTCCTCCACCTCGACCATGAAGAAAGCGTCGTTGGGGAGGAACTTGCGGACCTTCGCGCGCCGCACGCCCTCCACGAGCACCTTCACCGTGCCATCCGGCAGCGGAAGCAGCTGGATGACATGGCCCACGGTGCCGAAGTGGAAGATGTCGTCGGGAGTCGGGTCGTTCGTCTTGGCCTTCTTCTGCGCGGCCAGGAGGATGACGGCCTTGTCATCAGGCCCCTTGTGGGCCATCGCGTCCTTGAGGGCCGCGATCGACTTCTCCCGGCCGACGAACAGCGGCACCACCATGTGCGGGAACACGATGATGTCCCGAAGGGGCAGGAGCGGAACAGTCAGTCCCCGCTTCTTTTCATCCTTCTTGTCGTCACGTCCGAAGAACATTTGCTCGCCACCTGCCTGCTTGCTGACCGGAGTCGCAAGTCCCTAGTGATTGACGCAGCCCGCCTGCCAGCCCGGCAGACGTGCAGGATACAAAGACGGTTCTATAACACGGTGAATGCGCCCGCCGTTCCCCGGCTAAAGGTTGGGGAACGGTCCCCTGCCTTCAAGGGAACACCCGTACCGCCGCCGAGTGTCCGCCTGCTACTTCAGCGGGCCTGAGCCGTCGCTCCACCGGCTGGTCCCGTCATGCCAAAGGTCTCGAAGAGGAACGCGTACAGATCCGCATTGGACTCGATGGTCTTGGCCACCTGGTCTGCGCCGCTGTGGCCCGCGTTCGCCTCGATGCGCAGCAGCGCCGGAGCGCCCACCCCCTCCAGGTTCTGTAACGCCGCCACGAACTTGCGCGCATGCATCGGGTCCACCCGGTCATCATGGTCCGCCGACATCATCAGCAGCGGTGGGTAGCGCACCCCCGTCTTGAGGTGGTGGTAGGGCGAGTAGGCGTAAAGTACCTGGAAGTCCGAGGGCTTATCCGCCGTGCCGTACTCGGGGATCCACGTCCGGCCGCTGCCGAACTGGTGGTATCGCACCATGTCCAACAGCGGCACCGCGCAGACCACCGCACCGTAGAGCTCCGGCCGCTGAGTCATCGCCGCACCCACCAACAGGCCGCCGTTGCTGCCGCCGTAGATGGCCAGGCGGTCCGGGCGCGTGTAGTGCTCGCGCACGAGGTACTCCGCCGCGGCGTGGAAGTCGTCGAAGACGTTCTGCTTGCGCTCCAGGCGGCCAGCCTCGTGCCAGGCCTTGCCGTACTCGCCGCCGCCGCGGAGGTTGACTACGGCGTACACCCCGCCCGCGTCCAGCCACGGGAAGATGCTGGAGCGGAAGCTCGGCTGCATGCTCACGTTGAAGCCGCCGTACCCGTACAGCAGCGTGGGCCGCTGCCCGTCCGGCTTCAGATCCTTCCGGTGCACGAGGAACATGGGGATCTTCGTGCCGTCCTTGGACGGGAAGAAGGTCTGCCGCACCGTGTACTGCTCCGTGTCGACGGGCACCTCCACCCGGGCCCACAGCTCCACCTTCCCGGAGGCGATGGACGTCTTGTAGACCTGCCGGGGCGTGGTGAAGGAGCTGAAGAGGAAGAAGGCCTCGTCCTGATCCTCCAGGCCCACCAGGTTGGTGGCCGCGCCCACGGTGGGCAGCGCCACGGTGCGCACCGGCTTGCCGTCGAGCGTGGCGATGCGGAGCTCGCTGGTCGCGTCCCTCAGGTACCCCAGCGCGAAGTGCCCGCCCACAATGGCCGCGCTCTCCAGCGAAGCCACCGGATCCTCGGGGATGATCTCCTGCCAGGCCGCCCGCTCGGTCTTCTCGGGGGACACGCGGAAGACGCGCTGCCGCGGCGCCCCCTCGTCCGTGGTGATGTAGAACTGATCCTTCCACGCCTGCACGCCGTACTTGGCGCCGGTGCCCTTCACCAGCAGGCGGAAGTCCTTCTCCCCCACCCGCTTCCAGTAGATGTCGTTCTCGCTCCAGCCCCGGCTGACGATGAGGAAGAGGTACTTCCCATCCCGGCTGAGGTCCTTGGAGAGGAACGTGGACGGGTCGCCCGTGCGCGGGTGCACCAGCGCGTCCTTCTTCGGGTCCGTGCCCAGCACGTGGAAGCGGATCTCCGTGTAGCCGGGCCGCTGATCCACCGGGATGCTGTCATCCACCGGCAGCCACTCGTAATAGAAGCCCTTGCCGTCCGGCATCCACTTGGGCTCGGCGTACTTGGTGCCCGGGATGACGTCGACCTGGGACCACTGCCCGGAGTCCACATCCAGCACGTGGAGAATGGACTCGTCGGCGGCGTTGGGCTTCTGCGCGAAGGCCAGCTTGCGCCCATCCCACGAGGGCACCGCGAAGCCCAGGGACACCGAGCCGTCCTGGCTCCAGCCGTTCGGGTCCAGCAGCACCTTCTCGGCGCCGGCTTCGCCCTCGCGCCAGTAGAGGATGGCCTTCTCCTTGTCCTTGTGCGTGCGGAAGTAGAAGTAGCGGTTGCCGCAGCGCACGGGGGGGAAGATGGACTCCTGGTAGAACAGCTCGCGGAAGCGCTTCGCGAGCGCATCCCGGACGGGCACCTTCGCAAGCCACTCGCGCGTGAGCTGATCCTGGGCCTTCATCCATCCCTGAACATCGGAGGCCTTCTCATCCTCCAGCCAGCGGTACGGGTCGGCCACCTGAACGCCATGCAGCGTGTCCACGATGGGCTCCGCGCGCGTCGCGGGGTACTTCATACGGTGAGTTCCCTCCTGGGACGGGACCGCCGTGGCCACGGCGGAGGTGGAGGCAGCGGGGCCCGCGCACGCGGCGAGCAGCATCCATGCGGGCAGCAGCAGTCTCGTCATGACTGCCACCAGATACAGGAAGGTCCCGGTCCGGCCCACAAAAAGTGCGGCCCACGCCGAGCGCCCGTACGCCCGGAAAGCCCCCAGGCGCGGCAAGGGCGCGCCGAGCCGCTCTCACGGCCCTGACGCGCCCCGTCGACTGCGCTCCAGTGAACAGCGCGGAGCTAGGCGGACTCCTTCTTGGGCTCGTCCTTGTCGGCCGAGTAGAGCACCACGGGCTCGCTCTTCTTGAGGATGACCTCCTCGGAGATGAGCACCTCGCGGGCCGTCTTGCGCGACGGCAGCTCGTACATCACGTCCAGCATCGCGCCCTCGAGGATGGAGCGCAGGCCGCGGGCGCCGGCCTTGCGGCGGATGGCCTCGGTGGCAATGGCCTTGAGCGCGCCGTCCGTGAACTTCAGCGTCACGCCGTCCAGGTCGAAGAGCTTGCGGTACTGCTTGGTGAGCGCGTTCTTCGGCTGGCTGAGGATGTTCACCAGCGCGCCCTCGTCCAGTTCCTCCAGCGCGGTGATGATGGGCAGACGGCCGATGAACTCCGGAATCATGCCGAACTTCAGGATGTCGTCCGGCTCCACGTGCCGGAGCAGCTCGGTGAGGTTGCGCTGCTTCTTGGACTGGATGTCCGCGCCGAAGCCCAGGCTGCGGCCGCCCAGGCGCCGCTCGATGATCTGATCCAGCCCGCCGAACGCGCCGCCGCAGATGAACAGGATGTTCGTCGTGTCCACCTGCAGGAACTCCTGCTGCGGGTGCTTGCGGCCGCCCTTCGGGGGCACGTTGGCGATGGTGCCTTCGATGATCTTCAGCAGGGCCTGCTGCACGCCCTCGCCGGACACGTCGCGGGTGATGGAGGGGTTCTCCGACTTGCGGGCAATCTTGTCGATCTCGTCGATGTAGACGATGCCGCGCTGGGCCCGCTCGATGTCGTGGTCGGCGGCCTGGAGCAGGTTGACGATGATGTTCTCGACGTCCTCGCCCACGTAGCCGGCCTCGGTGAGGCACGTGGCGTCCGCGATGGTGAAGGGCACGTTGAGGATGCGCGCCAGCGTCTGCGCCAGCAGCGTCTTGCCGCTACCGGTGGGGCCCAGGAGCAGGATGTTGCTCTTCTGGAGCTCCACGTCGTCCATCTGCACCTTGGACTCGATGCGCTTGTAGTGGTTGTGCACCGCCACCGACAGCGTCTTCTTCGCCCGGTCCTGGCCGATGACGTACTCGTCGAGAATCGCCTTGATCTCGCTGGGCCGAGGAATCCGGAGCTTGGTGTCCTTGGTCTCCTCGCGGTCGATCTCCTCGGCGATGATGTCGTTGCAGAGACCGATGCACTCGTCGCAGATGTAGACCGTCGGGCCCGCGATGAGCTTCTTCACTTCCTTCTGGGACTTGCCGCAGAAGGAGCAGCAGAGGGTCTGGTTGTCTCGCTTCTCCACGTTCTTGCCCGCCATGATGCCCTCGCTGCGCCTCTCTGGAAGAAACCTTCCAAAAACCGTCCGTACCCCTGAACCCGGCTCAATCTAGTCAGCCCTCCACCGGGCCGTCCACGTGCCTGCGGGGTAGTTAACAGCCTTTCCACCGTACCGCAGGAAGCAGAAAGCCGGAGGCGCGGGCAGCTCTTCCCGCGGCTCCGGCTGGTTGCTGCACGACAGTGCGCGCGGCTACTTCTTCTCGTCCTTGCCCAGCGAGCCCGGCTTCCGGGCCACCTGGATCTCGTCGAGGATGCCGTACGCCTTCGCCTCGGCCGCGCCCATGAAGTAGTCGCGGTCGGTGTCCTTCTCGACTCGCTCGAGCGGCTGGCCGGTGTGCTTGACGATGAGATCGTTCAGCTTGGCCCGCATCCGCAGGATTTCCTTGGCCTGGATCTCGATGTCCGTCGCCTGACCACGCACGCCGCCGAGCGGCTGGTGAATCATGATGCGAGCGCTCGGCAGGGCGTAGCGCTTGCCCTTGGCCCCGGCCAGCAGGAGGACGGCGCCCATGGACGCCGCCTGCCCCACACAGATGGTGGACACCGGACACTTCACGTACTGCATCGTGTCATAGATGGCCAGGCCCGCCGTGACGGAGCCGCCGGGCGAGTTGACGTAGAGGTTGATGTCCTTGTCCGGGTCCTCGGATTCCAGGAAGAGGAGCTGCGCGACGATGGCGTTGGACACGTCGTCGTCGATCTCCGTCCCCAGCATGACGATGCGATCCTTCAGGAGCCGGCTGTAGATGTCGTACGAGCGCTCACCCCGGTGAGTCTGCTCGATGACGTAGGGAATGGGCATGAAGGGCATGAAGTCGAGTCCTCGGGAAGGCTGGGCGAAAGGTCCTAAGAATACTTCGCCTGAGCCTTCAGGAATTCAATCGTCTTTTCTTCCCGCAGTCGGAGGCTCAACCCCAGGCGGTCGTCCTGGCTCTGGAAGTACTTCCGAACGTTGGCCACCGGCTGTCCGGCCTCGGTCGCCAGCTCCTCGATCTTCTTCTCCAGGTCCGCGTCGGTTGCCTGGATGCCTTCCTTGAGGGCGATGGCCTCGAACAGCAGCGTGCCCTTCACCTCGGAGACGGCGCGCTCGCGCATCTCGTCGCGCAGGCGCATGAAGTCCAGGCCCAGGTTGCGGATGTCCAGACCGGAGCGCTGCATCTGGCGCAGCGCGCCCTCCAGCATGGAGTCGATGGCGCGCTCCACCATGGCCTTGGGCACCTCGAAGGGGTTGCGCTCGATCAAGGCCTTCATGAGGGCGTCGCGGTCCTCCTGGGCGGCCTTGGACTTGGCCGTGGTCTCCAGGTTGGTGCGGATCTTGGTGCGCAGCTCGTCCACCGAGGCCGCGCCCAGCTCCTTGGCCAGCTCGTCGTTGAGCTCGGGGACCTTCTTGGCCTTGATGCCCTTGAGGTGGATCTTGAAGTGGGCCGTCTTGCCCTTGATCTCCTCCACCCGGTAGTCCGGCGGGAAGGCGTAGTCGATCTCCTTGGTGTCCCCCACCTTCACGCCCTCGAGCGCGGCGATGTTGGAGTCCACCAGCTCGCCGGGAGCAATCTCCGCGGTGACGCCCTCGGCCTTGCTGCCCACGAAGGGCTGGCCGTCGATGGTGGCCTCGTAGTCCACCTGGGCGAAGTCACCTGCCTGCGCCACGTCCCGGCCCTCCACGGGCTCCAGGGTGGAGTTCGACTCGCGCATCTTCTCGATCTGCTCGTGGATTTGAGCGTCGGCGACGGCCGTCTCCTGCTTCTTGAGCGGCAGCTCCTTGTAGTCCTTGGCCTCGACCTTGGGCTTCACCTCGACGCGGGCCTCGAAGGAGAACGAGGCGCCGGGCTTCAGGCCGGAGTTCGTCACCTGCGGCTGGCTGACGGGCTCCACCTTGTGCTCGGTGATGGCCTGCACGTAGGCGGACTGCACCACGCGCTGGATGACGTCGTCCTCCACCTGCTCCTTGAACCGCTGCTCGAGGATGCGGCGGGGCACCTTGCCCTGGCGGAAGCCGGGCAGCTTCACCTGCTTGCCAATGGACGTGTAGGCACGCGTCAGCTCGTCCGCCACGCGCTGGCTGTCGACTTCGATGGAGAGCTTCTTCTCGATCGGAGACAGCTCCTCGACCTGGACCTTCATGTACGCCTCGCTCGCCGGGCGGGAGTCCCGCGCCGACGCCGGATGGGGAAAGAGTGTAGGGGGTGGGGCTTTAGGGGATACGTTCGGCAGGGTCAACGCGAAATGGGCGAGGAGGGACTCGAACCCTCACACCTTGCGGTACCAGATCCTAAGTCTGGCGCGTCTACCAGTTTCGCCACCCGCCCAGCGGCGCTGCGCGACCTTCTACTCCGAAACAATCCGGGTGTTCATCCCTCGACGGGAGAACTCCCAGCCTCCAGAGGCTGAAAAGACATCGGGGCCCCTTCATTCCTGAAGGGGCCCCGATGAGTGAGAGCGGAGGGAATCGAACCCACAACCTATGGATTAAGAGTCCATTGCTCTGCCAATTGAGCTACGCTCCCGGCTTGGCGCTCGACGCGGTGTGACGCGCTGTCGAGTGGGCGCGCTAAGTACTGAACGCCGCCCGCGCTGTCAAACGTTTTTCCCACGCCCCCTCAAATCGGCAGATCCGTGGCTGTCCGGCCGCTGTCCGGCCGTCCCAGGATCACACTCCGGATCACCCCCCTGTGGCGGAAAGGGGGCTGATCGCATCGTGGTTCCAACAAGGCTGCGGTCTCGGATCGTTCCCGTCCCCGGGAGCGGCCGGGGAGCACCCTCAAAATTGGCCGTCCCGCAGCACGCCAGGCAGGCGGACGAGGTGTCCGCCTTTTCGAACGGAGAAGCACAGTGAGTGAAGGACAGCAGAGCAAGGTGGAAGCCGCGGCGGCCCAGTCGGCCTGGAGCCGCGAGCGCGTGGAGCTCATCCGCAGGACGATCTGCCCCAAGGGCATCGGTGAGGACGAGTTCGCGCTCTTCATCGAGCAGTGCAAGCGCTCGGGGTTGGATCCGCTCTTGAAGGAGGCGTTCTGCGTGGGACGCCGGCAGAACGTGGGTAACCGGGAGCGGCCCACCTGGGTGACGCGCTACGAGTTCCAGCCTTCCGAGGCGGGGATGCTGGCGCGCGCCGAGCGCTTCCCGGACTTCAAGGGCATCCAGGCCAGCGCGGTGTACGCCGAGGACGAGATCATCGTGGACCAGGGCAAGGGCGAGGTGGTGCACCGCTTCAACCCGGCCAAGCGCAAGGGTGCGCTGGTAGGCGCCTGGGCGCGCGTGGTGCGCGAAGGCAAGCTGCCCGTGGTGGTGTGGCTGGACTTCGCGGGCTACGTCCAGCAGACGCCGCTGTGGGCGAAGATTCCCACGACGATGATCGAGAAGTGCGCGCGCGTGGCGGCGTTGCGCAAGGCGTACCCGGAGGCCTTCGGCGGCCTGTACGTGCGCGAGGAGATGCCTGCCGAGGAGTACGAGACGGCTCCGGCGCAGGCGCACCTGGAGGAGCTCGCGCCCGCGAGCGGCAGCGGCGCCTACGAGGTGCTCGGCGTGAAGCCGGGCCCCATGAAGGCGTCCTTCCCTCCCCTGCCGTCCGCGGTGAAGGAGGAGAAGGCCGAGGAGAAGGCCGATAACGGCTCGGCGCAGCTCACCCTGGACACCCAGGCGGCCAGCCCGGCGGAGACGAAGCCGGAGACGCCACCCGCGCGGCCAAAGAGCTCCGCCACGGTGGTGGCCTTCGGCCCCTACAAGGGGAAGACGGCCTCCGAGCTCAGCGACGACGAGCTGAGCGAGACCATCGACATGGCGCACGAGAAGCTGATGGAGCAGCCCAAGGCGAAGTGGGCCAAGGCGATGCGAGAGAACCTCGCGGCGCTCGAGGCCGAGACGGAGCTGCGCTGCCGGGTGCCGTCCGCCTCCGCCAAGAAGGAGGCGTCCGTCGAGGCCTGATCCCAGGGCTTCTGAAGGAACGCTGAGAACACGAACGCCGTGCCGGGTCTCCCCTGGCACGGCGTTTTTCTTGCGGGAACCGGACGGCTCCCTGCTGGTGCAGCCGCGGCATTGCTGCTGAACTCTCCGTTCGAGCACTCACGGGCTGCACCCACCTGCAAGCACACCCCACCACTTCGTCCTCACTCCACCCATGAGCCCCTCCCGAAGCGCGAGTCCCTCGGCCTGCTCCGCACGGAGACGTCTCTCCCGTGCCGGGGTGGGGTTGCTGGTAGCGATAGTGGCCGCATGCTCGGAGGGTCCCTCCATCGAGAGCGCCTCGGCCCTGGGAATCGCGCGGCAGGCGGTGATCTCCATCCCCCCTGACTCGGCCTTCTCCCCGTATCGCTGCGGGGGCGTCAACGCGTTCGATGTCCCCGGCGATGCCGTCCCGAGCACCCCGGAGCGAGACCTGGTGGGAGACACCACCTACCCCGCCTTCTTCCGGGCCGCCGATACGGACCACGTGTTCTTCCGGCTGCGCATCGACGGCGACCCGCGGGCGCAGAACGGCGTGGACCTCCTGCCCTCGAGCTGGGACGTGCTGGTGGACCAGGACAACAATCCGCAGGCCTACGAGTACATGCTCACGGCCGACGGCAACCTGGGCGGCACCAAGGTCCGCTGGGTGCGCAACAGCCGCAAGGAGCCCGGCAACCCCAGTGATCCGGCGGGCGAAGAGGCGGCCGACATGCTCCAGGACTTCACGCCCGCCTCGGACTACTACAACGTCAAGATCACCACCGACGGCAGCAACTTCAACGGCAATGCGGACTACTGGGTGACCCTGGTCCTCCCGAAGACGGCGCTGAAGGTCGCGCAGATCAGCACCGCCGCCAACATCGTCGTCTGGGGCGGCACCAACGCTCGGAACTACTCGCTCAACGCGGACTTCGGCTGCTCCGCGGGCATTCCCAGCAACCTGGCCGATGCCGCCCCGGAGGCGAGTCGGCTGGACCTCGCGGGCACCCCCAGCGCCTCTCCCGACACCGCAACAACCCCAGAGGACACGGCGGTCAGGATGGAGGTGCTGATCAATGACCAGGGGCTCCGGGACACGCCGCTGACCATCGACATCGTCACGCCGTCCCCCAACGGCGCGGCGGCGGTGAACGCGGACCACGCGGTCATTTTCACGCCCTCTCCCAACTTCAACGGGACGACCACCTATAAGTACCGGGTGAAGGACAAGGACGGCGAGACCGCCGAGGCCGTGGTCACCGTGAAGGTCACTCCGGTGAACGACCCGCCCACGGGCAGGGATGACACGTTCACGGTCCCTGGCAACAGGGCGTCCCTGCTGCGTGTGCTGACCAATGACTCCAGTGAACCGGACAGCGGCGAGACGCTCACCGTCTCCAAGGTGACCCAGCCCACCAGCGGCACCGTCTCCATCAGCACCGACCGCACCCACGTCGTGTTCACCCCGGCTCCGGACTTCGAGGGCACCGTGACGTTCACGTACACGGTCTCCGATGGCACCGAGGACTCCACGCCCGTCACGGTAACGGTGACGGTGGGCCCAGGGGACTCCGACGGCGACGGTCTGACCGATGACGAGGAACTGCGGCGCGGAACAGACCCGGGCAAATGGGACACGGACGGCGGAGGCATGAGCGACGGGGACGAGGTCAACGCCGGGCGCAACCCGCTCAACTACGCGGACGATTTGGCCACGGGAGGCCGTGGCTGCGCCTCCACGGGCACCAGCACGCTGTTGCCCCTGGCGCTGTTGCTCGCCCTGACGCTCTTGCGCCGCCGTCAGGCCCTCCGCGGCTCGGAGAAGCACTGGAGCGTGCTGGGTCTGCTCGCCGCCCTGCTGGTCTCGGCGCCCGCCCGCGCGCAGAACGCGGATCAGGCGTCGCAGGGCATCGACGTGCAGCAGTTCAAGCCCGGCCCGGGTGGGAAGGATGTGCTCGGGGTGCAGAGCCCACAAGTGGGCCGGCACCTCGACTGGAACCTGGGACTGTCCTTCAGCTACGCGAGGGACCCGTTCAACTTCCGCCAGCCCCTGACGGGCGAGTTCATCTACGAGATCGTCAAGCACCAGACCACCGTCGACCTAATGGGCGCCGTGTCGCTGTACGACCAGTTCGAGCTCGGCATGGTGGTGCCCTTCACCACCCAGAACTCCGCGCCCGCATTCTCCGTGGCGCCTGTGCTCGGCGACGGAATCCATGCCGAAGGCATGGGGGACCTGCGCCTCGTGCCGAAGGCGCACCTTCGCTCCTTCGACAACGGGCTGCAGCTCGGAGTGACGGTGCCGGTGCTGCTGCCCACCTCGGGCGGCAAGGGGTTCATGGGCCGCCGCGGCGTGGCGTTCTTCCCGCGGCTGCTCGGAGAGTGGACCCATGTCAACGGCGCGCGCGTGCTGGTCCACCTGGGCATCAACGTCCAGCCCCGGGCGCAGTTCTACAACTTGAATGTCAGCAACGAGTTCGCCTACGGCCTCGGTACCGAGGTGCCCTTCCTCGTGGGCCCGCACCGGCTGGCCGCCGAGGCCACGCTGGTGGGCGCCCGAGGCCTGAATGAGTGGGACCTCGAGGAACGCCCGCTGGAGCTCCTGGCGGCCTTGAAGTACCGCTTCACGGACTCGCTGGCGGCGCACCTGG
Organism: Hyalangium minutum; assembly: GCF_000737315.1. Taxonomy (GTDB): domain Bacteria; phylum Myxococcota; class Myxococcia; order Myxococcales; family Myxococcaceae; genus Hyalangium; species Hyalangium minutum. The sequence goes on along the minus strand of NZ_JMCB01000015.1, from coordinate 201,181 downwards.
GCAGCGGCATGGGCCTCACCCGGGGCTATGGCACGCCGGGCTTCCGCCTGCTGGCGGCAATCATGTGGACCGAGAAGGCGGAGGCGGCCTCTGCTCGCAGCAAGTCCCGGCCGTCCTCGGAAGAGTATCCGCAGGAGCCCGAGGACAGGGGCGGCTTCCTGAAAGACTGGGGCTTCCAGAGCGGCGCCCGTCCTGTCGATCCGAACGCCGACACCGACGGTGACGGCATCCTGGATGCCACCGATCACTGCCCGAACCAGCCGGAGACGCTGAACGAGTTCGAAGACACGGATGGCTGCCCGGACGAGCTGCCCCGCCCGCGGCGGGTAGACCTAGACGGCGATGGGATCACGGACGACCAGGACCGCTGCCCGCAGTTCCCCGAGGACAAGGACGGCTTCCAGGATGAGGACGGCTGCCCCGACCCGGACAACGACAATGACGGCGTGCGGGACGCAGTGGACAGGTGCCCGACCGAGCCGGAGACCCGCAACGGCTTCAAGGACGAAGACGGCTGCCCTGACGAGGTTCCGCCCAAGGGTCGCCACGGTTCTTCCAAGCCCCTTCCTGGCGGTCCTGCCAGGGCGGGCCTCCGCCCGAGCACTGCCAGCCGGGCATAGGTAGGAGGGGGGCTGGGAGAAGAGCCCTGGGTCGTGAGAGGCTGCATCCCGATGGATGCCGCAATGTTTCATGTCGCCACGGCCCTGGCCTTGGTGGGCCTGGTGCTGCTGGAGCTCCGCAATCCGCGGTTCCGCGCGGACACCTTTGGACCGGGCCCCCGCCGCCGGCGAAACTGGACGTTCTTCGTGGCGAGCCTCGTGCCGATGTACTTCCTGCAGTCCGCGGGTGTGTGGTCCCGCGCCCACCTGCCCACGCTGATAGTCCCTGACACGCTGCCGTTCGCCGTGGACTTCCTGGCCTGCACGCTGGTGGCCGAGCTGGTGAGCTGGATCAGCCACTATGTGAAGCACCGCTTCGCCTCCCTCTGGGTGTTCCACTTCCAGCACCACCGCGAGGAGCACTTCAGCGTGTGGATGGTCTCGCACACGCACGGGCTGGAGGTCGCCATCTCGGGGACCCTGCTGACCGCGCTCTTGACGGTGTTGGGATTCTCGCCGCTGTCCATGCAGCTGTACTTCGCGCTGTACGCGGTGCTCCTCACGTACCACCACTCGGACATGGGGTACTCGCTGGGGTGGCTGGACTGGATTGTGGTGAGCCCTGCGTACCATCGGCTCCACCACCACTCGCAGGGCCGAGGCAACTATGGCTCCATGCTGACGGTGTTCGACGTCCTCTTCGGCACGGCCTCCTGGCCTCGGCCCGATGACTCCCCTGCTGCGCTGGGCCTGCCTCCTGGCTCCACGGAGCCGTTCGGCTTCCGCGCGGAGATGCTGCACTTCCTCAGCCGGTGGAGAGGGCAGCGGCAGTGAGCTGGCGGGCGGTCTTCGAGCGCCTGCTGACGCGCCGATGGCCCCTGGTACTGGGACTCATGGGACTGTGGGCGCTGGCCCTCGTGGGCGGGGCCCGTGTGCCGATGGATCCTTCCATCGAGCGGATGCACCCGTTCGGGGACGCAGCCAAGGCGGACTTCGATCGCTACCGGAGCACCTTCCCGGGCGAGGACACGCAGGCGTTCGTCATCGCCGAGGGCCCGCGTGTCTTCACTCCGGAGGGCCTGTCCACCCTGGCCCAGTTGGAGGACGCCCTGCGCGCCCTGCCGCGCGTCCGGCACGTGGTGGGACCGGCTTCCGTACGGAAGACCGATGATCTGCTCTTTCCCGTGGAGTCCCGGGCCAGCCCCGACCTCCTGAAGAAGGCGCTGGAGGAGGCGCGCCAGGATCCGCTCATGCGGATGCTCGTGCACCCCACACGCGAGCTGGCCGTGGTGCAGGTGGCACTCGTTCCCGGCAGCGGCGCCGAGCGCCTCATCTCCGAGCGCGACTTCACCTCCGCGGCCCAGGCTGTGCTCGAGCGGCATGCGAGCCCTGAGCTACACCTGACGCTGACAGGGGCTCCGGCGGTGCGGGCCACGCTGGCGCGGATGATCGAGGAGGACATGGGCCGGCTGCTGCCCCTGGCGCTGCTGGTCATCCTCGGGCTGGTGGCCTTCGCGTACCGGGATGCCTGGGCGGTGGTGGCCTCGGCGGGCACGCTGGTGGCCTCGTGGGTGTGGATGGTGGGCGCCATGGGGTGGCTGCAGGTGCCGCTGGGCATCCTCACCTCGTTCTCGCCCATCGTGGTGCTGGTGGTGTCGCTGACGGACACCGTGCACGTGCTGTCGGATCTGGAGGAGCGCCGCCGCTCGGGGACGGAGTACCGGCAGGCACTCATCGAGACGATGGCCTCGGCAGCGGGACCGTGCCTGGCCACCGAGCTGGTCATCGCCGCGGGCTTCGTGTCGATGGGGCTCATCGGCCTCACGGCGGTCTACGAGTTCGGGCTCGCTACGGCGCTGGGGGTGGTGCTCGCATGGGTGGCGAACATGCTGATGCTGCCGTGGATGCTGCTGCTGCGCCCGAACAAGGCCACGGTGAGCGCCCGACCGCAGTCCTCCGAGGCGCGCACGAGGCCTCTGGACGCGATGCTGCGGTGGGTGGAGCGGCAGACCGTGACACACCCGCGCCGTGTGCTGGCCGTGGCCGGAGCCGTGGCCTTGCTGAGCGTGCTGTCGCTCACGCGGCTGCAGCGGGAGTTCCGGGTGTTCGATGACCTGCGCGCGGACTCGCCGCTGGCGGCGGAGCTGACCTACGCGCAGGAGGCGCTGGGCGGACTGGTGCCGCTGGCCATCTTCCTGGAGCCGGAGGGCAGCGCGTCACACTCGGTGCTGGAGCCCGAAGCGATGGCCTTCCAGAGCAAGGTGGACGCCTTCCTGGCGGCCATCCCCGAGCATCCGCCCGTGGTGAGCCTGCCGCGCATGCTGGCGCCGGTGAACGCGGCGCTCTGGGGCGACGGCCTGCTGGTGGAGACCGAGGAGGCCAACGCGACCGCCGTGGGCAAGCTGGCGCGCTACCAGCCGCTGGACACGGTGCTGGCGGAGAACCGGCGGGCCGCGGGCGTGGTGGCGCTGCTGCCCAACCTCGGCGCGGCGCGGATGCAGGAGGTGGTGGAGTCCGCCCAGGCCTTCGTGACGAAGGAGGTGCCGCCAGGCTACCGCGCGAGCGTCACGGGCAACGTGGCGATGACGGCACACGTGACGGGCATGCTGACGCGGGGGCTGCTGCAGAGCTTCGCGGCGGCGCTGGGGGTGAGCTTCCTCGCGTTCTTCCTGGTGCTGCGCAGCGCGAAGCTGGCGCTGATCGGGCTGGTGCCCAACGTGCTGCCGGTGGGCGTGCTCTTCGGAGCCATGGCCGTGCTGGGGATCCACCTCAAGCCCTCCACGGTGCTCATCGCGAGCATGGCCCTGGTGATCGCCGATGACGACACGCTGCAGTACCTCGTCCGCTACAAGCGGCGCTTCCTGGCGCTGCGAGCCGAGGGCGCCTCCGAGCCCCACCGAAAGGCCGCGCTGGAGACGCTCCACGAGTGCGGCCGGGCGATGATCGTCACGTCGGCGGCGGTGGCGGGAGGCTTCCTGCTGCTGCAGTTCTCCCGCTTCGAGGGCCTCGCCAACCTGGGGCTGCTCACGGGGCTCACCCTGTGGGCCGCGGGCCTCGCGGATGCGTTCCTGAGCCCGGTGCTGCTGATGACGTTCAAGCCTCGGCTGGGCCCGGCCCCCCAGGATGTCAGCGGCGAATGATGCCACCGGGGAGCTCGCAGGGGTCCCCAGACTGCACCCAGCGCCGCTTGTAGGCCTCGAACGGATCGCCTCTCAACGGCTGCTGGACCCGCTCTCCCTCCTTCATGGAGTCCACCACCGCCAGCGCAGCCTCCTGCGAGTCGCCCAGGGGCAGGGCCTCCAGGTGCGTGCGCAGCTCGGCCAGCTGGCTCTCCAGCCTCTGGCGCAGGCCCTCGGGATCCTGGGCCAGTTGCTGACGCAGCTCGGGAAACCAGTCGGGATTGTCCGGGCTGGGAGGCACCGACACGTGCCAGAGCACCAGGCCCCGAGCCAACGCGCGTCCCATCCCGGCCATCTGCTCCGCCTGCTCGGGCCGGCCGCACAGCTCCGCGAGCCGGACCATGACCTCCGCGAACACCTCCGGCAGACCGTCGGAGAGCGGATCCGCCAGCGGCAGCCCCTGGAAGCGCTCGGGCTCCAGGCCGGCGCCACGCACCTCCTCCTCGGACTTGCGCAACCCCGAGCGCAGCATGAACAGACCGACCGAGGCCCGGCGATCCCCCCGCTCCTTCTGGAGGCGAAGCCACGAGCCGAGGAGCAACAGGTTTACCGCCGCCAGGAAGCTCTCCGCCCGGGGCGAGGCCCGACGGACACCCACGCGCGACCACGGCTCGGTGAGGCAAGCCTTCTTCTGCGCGGGGACCCCCTCGAGGCCACAGGCGATCAGGTTGAAGTACGCCTGCAGGTAGTTGATGGCCAGGGAGCTCATGGCACCGGAGAAGCGCCCCTGCCCCTGGCATACGCCGCAGAAGCTCTCTTGGTGCACCCGGTGAGCCGCCGGGTTGCGTTCAGCGAAGAAGCGCAGGTGGTGGAGCATGCCTACAGATTAGCGCGGATCCCCTCCAGCGGAGTCCCCCGGCCGTACAGCCTGGGTGAAAAGCCCACCTCCCCTCGCTGAGGCCAGAGCGGCAGGCGGGCGTCCGCGCTCTCCCTTGGGAACGATGATCAGGGTGCAATGGGGGGAAGCCTGCCCCGTAGACCTGGATGCGAACGCTGTCGCTCTCCTCGCCTGGTCCGCAGTCCCCGGCTCACCGGGGCGTCGCGGGCCAGGCAACCTCGCCCAGGTGCCCCATGAAGATCGCTCCTCGACTCCTGTTGCCCACCCTCCTGCTCGGCGCTCCGGTCGCCCTCGCCCAGGAGACCTCTGCTCCTTCTTCCGCCGAGGCCCCCGCCGCCTCGCCCGCCGTGAAGACCATCGACGTGAGCTTCCGCGGCACGCTCAAGGACGCGCTCAAGCGCATCTCCGAGGAAGGGGGCCTCAACCTGGTGGCCACGGGCGAGCTAGACACCGCCGTGGAGGTGCACCTGCAGGGCATCACCGCCGAGCAGGCCCTGCGCACCGTAGCGCGCACCTACTCGCTGCGCCTGGAGCAGGATGGCTCCATCTTCACGCTGCGCCCCATGACGGCCGCGGAGAAGACCGCGAGCGTGACGCCTCCCGCGGCCGCCCTGCCCTCCATGTCGGCGATGCCCTCCATGCCGGCGATGCCCTCCATGCCGGCCATGCCGGTGCTCTCGGCGGATGACCTCGACTCGACGAAGGAGATCCAGCAGCGGATCCGCCAGGAGGTGCGTCGGGCGCAGCGCCGGGGCACGGGGGAGCACGACGTGGTGGCCCGTGGCCAGACGCTCGAGGTGAAGGAGCACGACACGGTGGACAACGCCGTCGTCTACGGCGGCAACCTGGTGGTGAAGGGGATGGTGGAGGAAGACGCCAACGCGTTCGGCGGCAACCTGGACGTCTACGGCCGGGTGGAGGGGGATGCCAACGCCTTCGGCGGCAACGTCATCCTGCACGACGGGGCCTCGGTGGGGGGGGATGTGTCGGCGATTGGCGGCTCGGTCATCCGCGAGGACGGCTCGGCCGTGGAGGGCAGCACCGAGTCCTTCGGCGGCGGAGGCATCGGCGCCCTGGTGGCCAGCGAGGTCAAGGACAGCCTCAAGCAGCAGGCTCCCGAGGAGGAGTCTGCCGAAGAGGTGACCACGGCCAGCAACACATCCGAGCGCTCCGAGCGGCACTCGGGTGGAGGGTTCATCGGGTTCATCCTCCGGTTCGCCGCGCTGTTCGGACTGGGCTTCCTGGGGCAGCTGCTCTTCCCGGCGCGCATGAAGGAGCTGTCGGCGGAGATCAAGAGCCAGCCCCTCAAGAGCGGCGTGACAGGGCTGCTGGGGCTCATCGCGCTTGTCCCGCTCACGGCGGTGCTGGCCATCACCATCATCGGCATCCCGGTGGCGCTGGTGATGTGGCTGGTGCTACCGGTGGTGGCGGCCATGGGCTTGGCTGTGCTGGCCAGCGAGATCGGCGTGAAGGTGCCGGTGCTGCGCGGCCGGAAGACGCAGGCGGCGGTGCTGGCGATGGGGCTGCTCGCGCTGCTGACGGTGGGCGCCATCCCGGGGATTGGCCCGGTGGTGCTGACGCTGGCCACGCTGGTCGCCTTCGGCGCCATCATCCGCACCCGCTTCGGCTACCGGATGCGCGGCATCCCCGAGCCCATCGCGCCCACCTCGACGATGTGAGCCGCGCGGTCCCTGCCTCACTCGCGCGGGATGACTTTGAGGTGCGTCATCCCGCCTTCGCGCCTCGCGGGACGCGCTGCGCCTTGCGACGCGCGGCCAGCCGTTCGAGAACGAAGAGCATGACGGCCAGTGGCGCCACCAGCGCCACGAGGAGCTCGGGAGGCACCTCATCCCGAGCACCAAAGAGGATCGCGAGCATCACCCCTCCCGAGCCGACGGCCCCTACCACGCCGGGCCACGGGTGACGCACGAACCCCTGCACGAGGCCCAGTAAGCCGAAGGGAAGGCTCAACACCACCTCGGAAGGAATGGAGAACCCAGCCTCCTCGAGAGTGCCGAGCAGCGGTGCAACAAACCCGAGCCCCAGCAGCACTCCTGTCTCCAGGAGAATGGCCGCAGCAAGCCAGCGCGAGGCCTTCTTCACCCGGGCTGCTCGCACCGAGGGATGCTGCTCGCAAGTGGTGCAGAACTCGCTGCCACCGAAGCCCTTCTTCCGAGCGCAGGTGTAACACGTGGAGGCGCCGCAGCGCGGGCAGAGGTCTACCGCGGGCAGCCGAGGATGTACCCGGCACCGCGGCGAGCCGTCCGCCACCTCGAAGGGAGCCACTTCCACGGGAACCTGCTCCGAGGAAGCGGTCTTGGGCTGCGCGGGTGCCACGGATGCGTCGCCGGGCCCTCCGCCCATGAAGCCGGTGGTCACCTGCAGCATGTCGGAGAGCATGACCTTCCCTGCGTCCCAGCTCCCCTGGGTGATCAAGACATGTGCGCTCAGCCCCGCCTTGGCCACCCCGACCAGGACGCCCATGGTGTTGGGCTCTTGAGCCGGTTCGCGCTCACTCGGGGCCGCCACGGACTTCAGGCTGAGCGCACGAAGCAGCGTCGCCACGTCATCGGACGGAAGGCCTGCCTGCAGCAACCGCTCTCGCACGGCAAGCAGCGGCAGTCCCTGCTCGGCGAGGCGCTGCGCGAGCGCCCACGGCGTCTCGGAGGGCGTGGCCGCCGATGTGTCCGAAGCGTTGTCTCCCATCCCAGAGCCCCCCCTGAACCTTCATCAAGGAACCGCGTCCGGAGTATAGGCCAGGGTGGAGCGGCCCTGGGGTGACCTGCCCTTTTGGCCATCAGGAGCGCCCCGAACGACTTTCGGGTGAAGGCGCTCACATCCCTGCTGTCGGCTGCCTCACAGTGCCAGGGCGGTGCGTCCGGCAGTGTGGCGTTCATCGGAAGGCCCTTACTTCTCCCCTTCCCAAGCACGCCACCATGTCCCGTATCTCCAGCACCGATGTTGTCGTCCCCAAGTCCCTGTCCGCCGAGGAGCGCCAGCAGCTTGCCCGCGCGCTCTATGCGGTCCACGAGCAGATCTTCGATGGCGTGGAGTTCGAGGCATTCACTCAGTACGTCGTTGAGTCCAAGGCCGAGCACACGTGGATCCAGATCCACCGGAACGAGGCCGGCGACATCGTGGGCTACTGCGGCCTGCACATCTTCGAGCGGACGCTGGGCGGAGTGCCCACGGCGGTGTTCCGGGCCGAGGCGGGCTCCCTGCGCGCCTACCGGGGTGGCAACGTCACCATGCGCTTCGGCATGCCGCTGGCGCTGAGCTACCTGCTGCGGAATCCCGGACGCCGGGCCTACTACCTCGGGGCGCTGGTGCACCCCTCCAGCTACACGCTGCTGGCCCGGTACTTTGGCCAGGTGTGGCCCCAGCGCGAGGGGGCGGTTCCCCCCGAGCTGCAGTCCTTCATCGGGGAGCTGGCCAGCGGATTCGGGCTCAAGCAGGTGACGCCAGAGCGGCCCCTCGTGCGGCAGGTGGGCTGGAAGACGCGCGAGACGGAGGTGGAGCGGGAGTACTGGCAGCACTGTGACAAGCCGGCGGCCCGCTTCTTCACGGAAGCCAATCCCAGCTACGGCGAGGGGCACGGGCTGATGACGCTGGTGCCGTTGACCGTGAGCAACATGGCGCACCTCGTTCGGACGGTGTGCGGGCGCAAGCTGCGCCAACCCGTGGAGACGGTGAAGGCGCTGGCGCGGAAGCTGCCGGGGGCCGCCCGCCTGCTGCGCTCCCACGGGATGAAGCAGGTGCGTCAGTCACCGCTCTTCGCCCACTTCGACACGCCCACCCTGGAGGCGCTGGTCCGCCGCGCGGAGTTCCTCACGCTGCCCGCGGGCCAGCACGTCTTCCGCAAGGGAGACGCCAGCGATGAGCTGTACCTGCTGGTGCGCGGCGCCGCCTATGTGCTCGCGGAGGACGGAGGCGAGGAGAAGGTGGTGGACGAGCTGGGCACGGGTGCGGTGTTCGGAGAGATGGCCATGCTCGCGGGCGAGCGCCGCTCCGCAGCCATCCGCACCGCCACGGCCTCGACGCTCGTGCGCATCCCGCGCTCGGTGCTGCTGCCGCTGCTCGCGGCCCATGCCCACCTGCGGCAGGGGGTCTGGCAGACCTTCGCCGGCCGCCGCTTCGATGATCTGGTGCGGGACAACACCCGCTTCAGCCCGCTCGGCCGCAAGGGACGGTTGGCATGGCTGCGGCAGGGCCAGCACCGCGAGCTGGCCCTCCAGGAGTCACTCTCCGTGGAGGAAGGCTGCTCCTTGTTCGTACTCTCGGGGCGGGTGGAGTTCGAGCGCGCGGGGATGTGGGTGACGACGCGAAGCTCCGTGCTGATGGAGGCCGCTCACGCTCTGCGGGTGGTCGCCCGGGAGCCCACGCAGCTCATCGTTCTGCCGCGGAAAGCGGCTCAGGCGCAGCGCCGCGAGGACTGGCGAGCGTCCGCTTCTCACTGAGTGAGAAGTACAGAGCGGCCCCCAAAGCGAAGAGGCTGGAGTCCGAGGGAAGGTTCCCAGGGATTCCAGCCTCTTGGTCCATCAGGAGCGCGCCCAGAGGGACTTGAACCCCCAACCCTTGGCTTCGAAGGCCAATGCTCTATCCAGTTGAGCTATAGGCGCTTGGGGAGAAAAGGTGGGCGGCCAACCGGGGTCGAACCGGTAACCTCTGGAGTCACAGTCCAGCGCTCTAACCAGTTGAGCTATGGCCGCCGTGCTGCTGCTACGTACCACAAGGTGAAACGGGCGGCTTCCCTATCGCGGAAGCCGGGAGCCTGACAAGGCCCAATTTTGCTCCAGGAAGGTTGGCGCCCCAGGCAGGACTCGAACCTGCGACCCCCGGCTTAGAAGGCCGATGCTCTATCCAGCTGAGCTACTGGAGCTTCTACCGTCCCTACTTCTTCAAAGTCGGGGCGAGAGGATTTGAACCTCCGACCCCCTGCGCCCAAGGCAGGTGCGCTACCAGGCTGCGCTACGCCCCGATGAAGACGGCCATTCTTGTGACATTGCGCACGGACGTGCAAGGTGAACCTGACTGACGTGTTTGCTACCCGCCTGCTTGGAGCGCCAGCAGCGCCGGTAACATCTTCCGGAAGGCCTGTCCGCGATGCGACACCGCCGCCTTCTCCTCCGGCGCCAGCTCCGCCACCGTCTTCCCCAGCGACGGCACGAAGAACACCGGGTCGTACCCGAAGCCGTGGGTGCCCCGAGGAGCCGTGAGGATGCGTCCCTCGCAGCGCCCCACCTCCACCTTCGCCCCCTTGCCAGGAATCGCCAGGCACAGGGCGCACTGGAACGCAGCCGTCCGGCGCTCCTCCGGCATCCCCTCGAGCTCCCCGAGGAGCTTCAGGTACCTCGCCCGGTCATCTCCGGGGGCATAGCGCGCCGAGTGGACGCCTGGCCGCCCGCCCAGGGTGTCCACGCAGAGCCCCGAGTCGTCCGCCAGGGTGGGCAGCCCCGAGGCCGCCGCGTACTCCCGGGCCTTCTTCTCCGCATTGGCCTCGAAGGTCGTCCCGTCCTCCACCGGCTCGGGGATGGGTGGCAGGTCCTTCAAGGACACCAGCTCCACCGCGTCCCCCACCAGCAGGCGCAGCTCCTTCAGCTTGCCGGGGTTGGTGGTGGCAAACAGCAGCCGGGGCTTCATCCCAGCACCTTCGCCTGCGCCGCCGTGAGCTGCTGGATGGCCGCGAGACCACCATCGAGCATCCCGTCCAGCAGCTTCCGGTCGAAGAGCTTGTGCTCAGCCGTGCCCTGCACCTCGACGATGCGCCCGTCCCCTGTGGCCACCAGGTTCAGGTCCACGTCCGCGCTCGAGTCCTCCTCATAGTCGAGGTCCACCCGCACCTCGCCGTTCACCACGCCCACGGAGACCGCGGCCAGCGGCGTGAGGCTCGGAATCTTCGACATGACGCCCCGGCTCTGCAGGTTGCGCAGCGCCATCACCAGCGCCACGTACGCGCCCGTAATAGACGCGGTGCGCGTGCCACCGTCCGCCTGGATGACATCGCAGTCCAGCGTCAGGGTGCGAGGCCCCAGCGCCGCGAGATCGATCGCCGCGCGCATGGAGCGGCCGATGAGGCGCTGAATCTCCATGGTCCGGCCGGTCTGCTTGCCCTTGGCGGCCTCGCGCTGGGTGCGGGTATGCGTGGAGCGCGGGAGCATGCCGTACTCGGCCGTCACCCAGCCGGTCCCCTTCCCCATCAGGTGCGGCGGCACGCGCTCCTCTATCGAGCAGGTGACGATGACGCGGGTGTGGCCGAACTCCACCTGGGTGGAGCCCTCGGCGTGACGGTTCACACCAGGCGTCAGGGTGACGGGGCGAAGATCCAGCGCTCCGCGTTGAAAGGACCGCACGGGCAGCTCCTCGGGCTAGAGAGAGGTCCGCTCTCTACCAGAGCCCGCCCCTTCCGGCTCAAGGAGATGCGGGACTGGCCACTGGCGCACCTTCCGCCGGCTCGCCGGAAGGCTCCCCTCCCTTGTGGTCCCGCTTGTTCAGCTCGCGCAGGAAGCCCTTCACCCCCTCGGTGATGGCTCCCACCAGCTTGTCCTGGTACTCGGCGCGCCCCAGCTGCACGCCCTCCTGGGGGTGCGAGATGTAACCCACCTCGATGAGCACCGCCGGGGCCTCCACGCCCGTGAGCACGAAGAAGGGCGCCTGCAGCACGCCCCGGTCCTCGGCCCCCGTGGCGGCGATGAGCTTCTCGTGGATGGAGTAGGCCAGCCGCGACGAGCCCACGTGGGCCTCCATCCGCACCAGGTCATGCAGGATGAAGTTCAGCGCCGAGTCATTCTGGGCCGCCTGCCCCGAGGGCCCATCCGCGTTCTCGCGGTCCGCCACCGAGCGCGCCCCCGCTCCCGAGGCTGTCGCCGACAGGAAGTACGTCTCGATGCCCTCGATGCGCTCGCGCAGCTTCTTGGTGGGCATGGAGTTGGCGTGGATGGAGAGGAACACATCCGGCCGCTTGCCGTTGGCGAAGTGCACGCGGTCCGGCAGGGGCAGCGTCCCGTCCTTCTCGCGGGTGAGGAACACCTGCGCCCCCACCTCCTTCTCCAGCCGCTCCCGCAGCCGCTTCGCCAGCTGGAGCACCACGTCCTTCTCTTGCAGGGTGCCCGGCCCCTTGGCCCCCTCTTGGGAGCCACCGTGGCCCGGATCAATGACGATGCGAAGGCCGCGCTCAGCGCGAGCAGACGGGGCCAGGAGCAGCAACAGGAGCGGGACGATGGTGCGGAGCGTCATGGCGCTCGGAATGCTATCGAAGCCGGAGCCCTGGGGTGAATCCCACCCAGGCCTTCAGCCCACGACATCAATCCCCGGGCGGCCGCGAGCCACCTCGCCAATGAGGGCGGCATCCACCCCCGCCTTGTCCAGGGCGAGGAACGCCTTGCGCGCGTCGCGGGCCGGCACGGAGGCCAGCAGCCCTCCATTGGTCTGCGCGTCCGCGAGCACCCACTGAATCTCCTCGGGCAGTCCCTCGGGGAAGCGCACGCGCTTGCTCACATGGGCGAGGTTGGCCTTCGTCCCGCCCGGCACCACGCCCTGGGAGGCCAGCGCCGGCACGTCCTGGATGATGGGGATGCGCTCCAGCGACAGCAGGGCCCGAGTCTTGGCGCCCGTCATCATCTCCAGCAGGTGCCCCAGCAGGCCGAAGCCCGTCACATCCGTGAGCGCGTTCACCTTGAACTTGCCCGAGGCGAACGTCTCTCCGGCGGCGCGGTTGAGCTGAGACATGACGCCCACCACGCGCTTCATCAGCGCCTTGGAGGCCACGCCCCGCTTGATAGCCGTGGTGGCGATCCCCGAGCCCAGCGGCTTGGTGAGAATGAGCACGTCCCCCGGCTTCGCCCCCGCATTGGTGAGCACCTTCTTCGGGTGCACCACGCCGGTGACGGCCATGCCGTACTTGGGCTCGGGGTCCTGCACGCTGTGGCCGCCGAGGATGGGGATGCCCGCCTCGTCCGCCTTCGACTGCCCACCCGCCAGGATCTTCGAGAGGATGGAGAGCGGCAGCTCCTTGGGGAAGCCCACCAGGTTGAGCGCGAAGATAGGCCGCGCCCCCATCGCATAGATGTCCGAGAGCGCGTTCGCCGCGGCGATGGCCCCGAACTGGAACGGGTCGTCCACCACGGGCGGGAAGAAGTCCACCGTCTCCACCACGGCCAGGCCGGGCGCCACACGGTACACGGCCGCGTCATCGTTGGTGGCGAACCCCACCAACGCCTGAGGACCCTTCGCTCTCTTCAAGTGACGCAAGACCTGCGCCAGATCCGCGGGCCGGAGCTTTGCCGCTCAGCCCGCACAGTGACTCAATTCGGTGAGCCGCTTGGGCTTCTGCAGTTCGTCCGCCATGGCCTTACCCCGCGGTGATGTATTCGCGCTTGAGCAGCTGCACCACCGCCTCGGCGGTGAGCACGTCGTCCTGGTCCGCATGGTCCAGCACGCCCGCGAGGCTGCCGTAGTTGTGCACCAGCTGCAGCACATCCAGCAGCTCGGGCGTCAGTTCCTTGAGCGGAGCCGTCAGCGGCTGGGACAGGCGCATGGCCATGTTGATGTCCGGCAGCTGCCCCTGGATGCGCTTGAACTCGTCCAGCTGGCGAAGCGCGTCCATCAGCAGCGCCTCGGTGGACGAGTCCAGCTCCACCATGAACTCCTGGTTGTCCGCCGGGCGCAGCTCGAAGTCGCCCACTTCCCAGGTGATGATGCGGTTGAAGCTCTTCTGCGGCCCCAGGTTGTGGTTCTCGTCGATGACCGCGTAGTACACGCGACCCTGGCGCAGGTAGATCTTCCCCTCGCGCTCGTTGGTGATGACGAGCACGCCGTTCTTCTTCGACGTGTGGAAGAGCTGCAGCAGGTCCGGCAGGGGGATCTCCTCGATCTTCCCCGTCATGGACGACGTCTTCGTGGAGCGGGCCGCCTGGGCCGCCGCGGCCTCCTCGAGCTTCTGCTTGACGACGTTCTCGTCCACGTTGACCGAGTCGGCGCCCTGCTGGATGAGCTTGAGGATGGAGGTGCCGATCAGGATGCGATCGCCCTCCTTGAGCCGGGCCTGCTTCACCTTCTCACCGTTGACGAAGGTGCCGTTGGTGGAGCCCAGGTCTTCGATGGTGATGGCGCCGCTGGCGATCATGATCTTCGCGTGCTTGCGCGAGACCATGTCCTCCACCAGCACCATGTCCAGTTCGCTGGACCGGCCGATGACGATCTGCTTGTCCTGCTTCAGGGGGAACTCGCCACCCTGGTACTTCCCAGAGATGAACTTCAGGGCGTACGCCTTCGACCCGCTCGGTGTGCTCACGGTACCGGGACCTCGATGAAGAGGGTTTCCATGAATATCAGCCCGCCTGCTCGGCCTTCCCCGCCGGTTCCTTCACCAGATTGAGGTACATCCGCGCGCTCTTGTTGTCCGGATCGCGCGCCAGCACGTCCTCCCACACCTTCACCGCCTCCGCCCGCTGGCCCGCGGAGTAAAGCGCGATTCCATAATGGATGCGACCCGGCATGAAGCCCGGGTTCTGCTCGATGGCCTGCTCAAACTCCTTGATGGCCTCGGCGTGGCGGCCCGCATCCCGCAGGGCATCCCCCAGCTTGACGCGAATGTCCACGAACTGAGGGCACAGGCCCAGGGCGCGCTGGTACTCGCCAATGGCCTGCTCCCAGGCGGAGTTGGAGGCGAACACGTTGCCGATGTCGGCGTACATGTTGGCGATCTTCCCCTTGACGAAGGGGTCCATGTCCCCGGGGCCGTTCTTCTGCCGGGCGAGGGCGTTCTGGTAGACCTCCTTCGCCTCGGCATACTTGCCCATGTCGTTGTAGATGACGGCCAGGTTCAGGGCCGCCTCGGTATAGGCCGGGTTGATGCGGAGCGCGGATTCGAACGCCCGCTGTGCCCGGGCGAACTGCCCCTGGTCGTGGTAGATGACGCCGAGCATGTTGTACACGTCGGCGAACGTCTGGTGACGCTCGACCACCTGGGCCAGATACTGCTCGGCCTGCGCGTACTGCTTCTTGTCGAAATACCCCCGCCCGAGGGTGAGGATCTGCTTGAGGGCCTCGTCCATGTCCCAACCTCGCCAAAGCTGGCGATCAGACCGTTAGCCTACCTGACTGCCGCCGAAAACAAGAATTCCTCTCCACGGCGCAGGAGATTCAAGTGGCGCTCCCCCTGCTGGTCCACGGGCCGGGAGGGGAGATCCCCCTGGAGGCGCCAGTGCTCGGTGGCCACGGCGTCCTCCCGCTCCAGGCGGAGGAACCATGCTTCAGCCCTGTAGCGCCGCTGCTTGAGGGCCAGCACCGTGTCCAGCTCGGGCTCTCCTACTCCCACCGACCCACCCCCGCCGTCTTCTTCCCCTGGCCCCCAGAGCTGGGCCAGCGCCGCCGCATCCCCTTGATCCAAGGCCCTCCGGCGGGCCTCCAGCGCCCTCACCACCGCCGCCAGCCGAGGTGCCGCCAGCGTCTCGGGCACCCAATCCCCGTCCCGGAGCACGAAGAACACCTGCTCTACTCCTAACGAGCTGACATTCGTCTCGCCCAGGGCGCCGGTGAAGTCCAGGGTGGCCAGCACCTCGGCCCGCTGGCCCCCGGGCTCCACACGCACGGTGATCCGCTCGTAGTGCAAGTCCTTCGAGGTGAGCGGAGCGGGGACGCCCGGGAGGGAGAGCGAGACGCCCCGCTTCTCCAGGCCCTTGAGCACGGCGATGATCTCGGCCTCGGGGCCCGCGGCCATCCCCAGCAACCGGGGACCCGCCAGCGCCACCATGACGAAGGCCATGAGGGCAATGAGGATGCCCCCCAGCCGGCTCCAATCCTCGGACGACTTCACGACCCGAGCATACGCTGGGCCCGCTCGGCAGCGCGCGTGCCCGGCAGCTGCTGGATGAGCTTGCGCAGCGTCTCGTTGGCCTTCTCCGGCTGCTTGAGCTTCACGTACGCCTCATGGAGGGAGAAGAAGGCCTCCTCGTCGTACTGGGTACCCGGGTAGCGGGCCAGCAGCCCCTCCAGGCGCTGGGCCACGGCGGGCCAGCGCTCGCGCTTGCGGTAGAAGGCGGCCACGTACAGCTCGTGCTTGGCCAGACGGCCCTTGGCCTCGGCGGCCTGCTCCTTGGCCTCCTTGGCGTACTGCGAGTCCGGATACTGGCGCAGGAAGGAGTTCATCGCGTTGAGCGCGGATTGGACTTCCGTCTGGTCCTTCTCCTCCGAGGGCGGCAGGAGGAAGAAGTCCGAGGGCATGTCCTTGATGTGCGTGAGCGCCGAGCGGTAGGCGGCGTAGTCCACCTTGGGGTGCGTGGGGTGGAGCTTGACGAAGGAGTCGTACTTCTCGCGGGCCTCGGGCCAGTGCTCCTGCTCGAAGTCCGCGTCCCCCAGCTTCAGCTCGGCCTCCTTGGAGGCCTCCAGGTACGGGAACTTCGTCTTCACGTAGCCGAAGTACTTCTCGGCGCGGAGGAAGTCGCGGTTCTCCAGGGCCTCGTCCCCGAGGCGGAGGTTCTCCTCGGCCTGGGCGGCATAGTCCGGATCCCCGGCCTGCCCTTCACTGAGGGCGGCACAGCCGGTGGAGAGCAACAGGAAGGCGGTCAGGCAGGTGAAAGTGAGACGCATGGGCACCCGCGCAAGCTAATCGTCCAGCCCGGACGGATCCAGCGATGGTTCACCGAGCAGCCGGTGGATGACGTCCTCGGAGAAGCCCCGGCTGTGGAGGAGGCGTCCGGCCCGAGCCCGCTCCTTGGGGGCGAGCGAGCGCCCGAGCAACCCTCGCCCTTCGAGCACCTTCCGCGCGGCGGCCAGCGCGTCGAACTCCACGCTCCCGGTGGCCGAGGCCACGGCCTCTCGGGCCGCCTCGCTCGACAATCCGTGGGCCTCCAGCCGCTGGAGCACCGCCTGGGGGCCGAGCCTCCCCTTCTGCAGCAGCGAGGCGGCGCGCTCCCGGGCGAAGCGCGCATCATCCAGGTAGCCGAAGCCCTGGAGCTTCTGGAGGACCTCTTCCTGCACCTGCTCGGAGAAGCCCTTGCGGCCCATGGCCTGCTGGAGCTCGTGGCGGCTCCGGGCGCGCAGGGCCAACAGCCGCAGGCACGCTTCTGTCGCGCGCCGCACTGCCTCGGGGCCTTCCTGCTCCGTGCTCATCGCTTGCTGTCTAGCATGTGGTAACAGGCGCGGCATGCACCCACTGATTGCCCGCTTTCTCAGCCTCGATGCCGCCCGGGAGACGCTCCGCAAGGAGAAGGCCGGTGAGCCGCTCGATGCCGAGGAGCAGCTCTTCACCGCCACCGCGGTCAAGCACCCCCAGCAGCGCTCCGAGGTGCTCGGGATCAGCGGCCGCAAGCTCGCGTCGGATGCCCAGGCCTCGCTCGTGTTGCTGGCGGCGCACTCGGCGGCGCTCGCGGTGGGCCAGGACGCGAAGCTGGCCGCAGCCACCGCCAAAGCCCGGGAAGCCCTCACCTCGGAGGGCGCCACCGAGGAGGAGACGGACGCCTTCATCGCCTCCATCCTCCTAGAGGAGGCGTTTGGCTACGACGAGGAGGTGGACTCCTTCGATGCGTCCTTCGTGGAGGAGGCGCTCGGGGAGATTCCGGCGCTCGCGGCGCTGACACGGGAGGGCGTGGACGCGCTGATGCTGAAGTTCTCGCAGAAGGGGGCCACGGACCTGGAGCGGACGGCGCGGGCTCACATCGCCAAGCGGCTCTTCGACATCGCCTGGTCCGAGGGCCCCACCCCCATCAACACTGAGCACCTGGACACGCTGCTGGAGTCCGACATCGCTGGCGAGACGGAGGAGCTCCAGGAGGCCCGGCTGCGCGCCACGGTGGAGCTGCTCCAGCTCCTGGCCCAGCAGGGGCTCATCGGCCCCATGCGCCTGTCCCGCCTGAGGGCGCAGCTCGGCGACGAGGACGCCTGAGCGGACGCGGCTCAGGTCCCCAGCGGCTTGCGAGGCAGGTCCGTGCCCATGACGGCCTGCAAGAGATCCATGAGGTTGGGCCACTCCTCGGCCGCCAGCCAGAGCCCATCCGGGGTGTGCTCGGCGGACATGGCCAGGGAGGAGCTCTCGAAGAGCTTGGCGGAGATGACGCCTTCCTTCGGGAGATTTCCCTGCACCACCAGCACCTTGCCGTCCCAGCGGATGTTGGGCGGGAGCAGCTTCTCCGCCAGGGCCCGCACCGCGCCCTGCCCTGCTCCCCGCCGCAGCACGCCCACGAGGAGGGACCCGGCCTTGGACTCCTCCAGCTCCACCTTGCCCGGGGTGCGCAGCCACACCTTATAAGTCCCGGAGACCAGCTCCAGCCGCTCCAGGGTGACCTCGGCGAACAGGCGCCAGCCACTCACCGAGAACCGGAGGCCATACACCTCCGGGCCATCCTCCCACGCGTGCAGCTCCAGCGGCTTCACCTTGGCCAGTACCTGCCGTGCGAGCGCCTCCACCCGAGCGTGCGAGAGCCGCACCCGCTTGCGCCCCACATCCACCGCCACATCCGAGGCCAACGCCGTGGGCAGTCGCTTCACCCAGTCAAGCGCACCCTCCAGGAACTTCGACGCCAGCGGTTGCCGGGCCATGCCACGTCCTCCGGGGGCCGCAGCGACCCAGGCCCCTGCCTGAGACGCCACCCCACGAGGCCGACCCTCGCACAGTTCATCCTGCACGCCCATCTCCCAGAGCAGGCATGCGGCCACCTTCTGAAGAGGGGCCCTGGGGTGCTACGGTGCTCGCACTTCGCGAGGGAACGACCCTGGACAAGGCCACACTCGACAAACTTCTCACCGTGGGCGTGCAGAACGGCGCCTCGGACATCCACTTCCGCCCCGGTGATCCGCCCATCTACCGCGTCAACGGGGTCCTCCGTCCGCTGAAGACCGAGAAGCTGGCGCCGGAACACACCCGCGAGGTGGCGCTCCACCTCATCCATGATCCGGCGGTGAAGAACGAGATCGACACCCTCCGGGAGCATGACGCCTCGTACGGCCTGCCCAGCGTGGCCCGCTTCCGCGTCAACATCTACCGGCAGCGCGGCACGCTCGCCGTCATCCTCCGCATCATCCCCGCCAACGTGCCCACCATCGACGGGCTGGGACTGCCGCAGGTGCTCAAATCCATCGCCAGCCAGGATCGCGGGCTGGTGCTGGTGACGGGGGCCACGGGCTCGGGCAAGAGCTCCACGCTGGCGGCGATGATCGATCACATCAACCGCAGCGAGAGCCTGCACATCCTCACCATCGAGGACCCGATCGAGTTCGTCTACAAGAACGTCAAGTCCTCCATCTCGCAGCGCGAGATCGGCCCGGACACCAACAGCTTCGCCATGGCGCTGCGCGCGGCGCTGCGGCAGGACCCGGACGTCATCCTCGTGGGCGAGATGCGCGACACGGAGACGATCGACATCGCGCTCAAGGCCTCCGAGACGGGCCACCTGGTGCTCTCCACGGTGCACACCACGGACGCCTCGCGCACCATCAACCGGCTCGTGTCGGTGTTCAACGCCGAGGAGCAAGCCATGGTGCGCATGCGCCTGGCTGACAGCCTCAAGGCCACCATCTCCCAGCGCCTGTTGCCTCGGGCGGACAACAAGGGCCGCGCGGTGGCGCTGGAGATCATGGTCCAGACGAAGACGGTCCAGGAGTACATCCGCGAGGACCGCGCCAACGAGCTCAAGGACGTCATCGAGAAGGGCCGCGACACCTACGGCACGCAGTCCTTCGATCAGCACCTCAGCCAGCTGTACCGCGAGGGCGTCATCGATCTGGAGACGGCCCGCAGCGCCGCCACCAACCCGGCGGACTTCCAGCGCGCGCTCGAGTTCGACTGAGCCGCCGCTCCGGCCCGGCGCAGGGCGAACCGGTCCACTTGTCGGACAGGTTTGCCCGCCCGAGGCCCACAGGGGTGGGTGGGCTCAGAGAGTCCCCCCCCACACACCACCCAGCACCATGGAGAGCGCGGAGGCCACTTTTTGCCCCGGGCCAGATCCAGTCTCCTGGGATTTCTTCAATTCACCAGGAAACAGGTTCCGTCCCCCGAGGGAAGACCCATGCGCACCCTGGTGACACTGCTGGCCGTAGGACTTGTGCTCGCTGCCTGTGAGCGCCCAGCCGCAGACCGCGCCGCTGAAGCGGAAGCTCCGAAGAAGACGGCGGCCTCCTTCGTCACGGGAAGCCGGCTCCTGAAGACCGAGAAGGCCCTGCCAGGGAAGTACATCGTCGTGCTCGACGAGAAGGCCCTGGCCGGCGCGCAGGCGGGGAAGCTCTCGCGGCAGCTCGCCGCGCTCCACGGGGGCTCAGTGGACCGCGTCTACGCCCACGCCCTCCACGGCTTCGCCGCGACGATGTCCGAGGAAGCCGCGCTGAAGCTGAGCAACGATCCGCACGTGCGGTACGTGGAGGAGGACTGCAAGGTCACCCTCTCCAGCACGCAGTCCCAGGCGGTCTGGGGGCTCGACCGCATCGACCAGCAGGACCTGCCGCTGGATGCCACCTACTACTACGGCGCCACGGGCTCTGGGGTTCACGCCTACGTCATCGACACGGGCATCCGCACCACCCACGCCGAGTTCGGCGGGCGCGCGGTGGACGGCTTCAGCTCCATTACTGACGGCCTCGGCTCGAACGACTGCCACGGCCACGGAACCCACGTGGCGGGCACGATAGGCGGGACGACCTATGGCGTGGCCAAGGGCGTCACGCTGCATGCGGTGCGGGTCCTGAACTGCGCTGGGGAAGGCACCGCGTCCCAGGTGATTGCCGGCGTCGACTGGGTGACCGCCAACCACCTCAAGCCCGCGGTGGCCAACATGAGCCTGGGTGGCGCCGCCACGCAGTCCGTCGACGACGCGGTCACCGCCTCCATCAACGCGGGGGTCGTCTACACCGCCGCTGCCGGCAATGACTTTGGGAACGCATGCACCAAGTCTCCCGCGAGGACTCCGGCGGCCCTCACAGTGGGCTCCACGGACATCTATGACGTCAAAGCGACGTCGTCGAACGAGGGCCCGTGCGTGGACCTCTTCGCGCCCGGCGTGAGTGTCCTCTCGGCCTCGAACGAGAGCGACGACGCCACCGCCACGCTCAGCGGCACCTCCATGGCCGCTCCCCACGTGGCGGGCGTGGCCGCGCGCTATCTGGAGGGCCACCCTCTGGCCACCCCCGAGGAGGTCTCCACCGCGCTGCTCACCCGTGCCACGCCCGGCAAGGTGCTCGCGACAAGCACCTCCACCCCGAACCGGATCCTCTTCTCTGGCTGCCTGGGATCGAACTCGACGCCGCCGCAGGCCGTCCTCACCCAGCCCTCTTCGGGCGCGAACCTGTCTGGCTTCGTAAGGCTGGCGGCGACCGCGGCGGATGACGAGGAGGTCACTGCGGTGGAGTTCTACTTCGATCACCACTTGATCGGCCGGGACGTCACCCCTCCTTATGAGCTGGACTGGGAGAGCTCCAGCGGCAGCAACGGCTCGGGGCAGATCACCGCCCGGGCCTACGACACGAGCTGCAACGCAGGCGTGAGCAACGCCGCGGCGGTGACGGTCCACAACGACGGCATCGCGACGTTCGATCCCACCTTCGGAGTTCCGGGCTGCGCCACCGTGGCCAACGGGTGCACCTCGGGCTGGCTGCTAGAGGGCCGCGGACCCGTGGGCCCCGAGCTCCACGCGCCCAACACCGTGGGCGGCACCTGCGCGGATGGGACGGAGGGCACGTACGGCTCCAGTCCTTCGCTCGAGAAGCTCCAGATCCATACGTTCCCTGCCGAGCTGCTCGCGGCGGGCAGGCAGGTGACGGTCCGGGCCACGGTTCAGGCGAGCAAGAACTTCTCCCAGGAGGTGTTGGACCTCTATGCCGCACCGGACGCCCACGCACCGGAGTGGACCCTCGTCGCCACCCTGTCTCCGACCCGGAGCGGGCGCCAGGAACTCTCAACCACCTATTTGCTGCCCGCGGGCAGTCCGCAGCTCCTTCGAGGCGTCTATCGCTCGGTGAACAGCTCATCGGCGGCGTGTGTGCCAGGCCCCCTCAATGACCACGACGACCTGCTCCTGACGGTGCGCTTCGATCCGGACCTCACTCCGCCGAGCGTCGCCATTACCGCTCCGGCCGATGGCACGGCGATCAGTGGTACCGTCACCATCACCGCGGCCGCGAGCGACAACTTCGGTGTGCAGCGCGTGGAGTTCTACGATGGCTCGACGTTGATCGGGACGAGCCCCCGCCCTCCCTTCTCCCTGAGCTGGGCGAGCCGCGAGGCACCCAACGGCACGCACAGCCTCACCGCACGAGCGTACGACGCGGCTGGGAACGTCGCCTACTCCGCTCCGGTCAACGTCGTCACCGACAACGATCTCACGCTGCCCGTGGCCTCGTTCCTGACACCCGTGAGCGGCGCCATCGTGGAAGAGACGGTCTCGCTCCAGGTCAACGCCAACGATGACCGAGGCGTGACGCACGTGGACTTCTTCGTGAACGGAGACCTCCTCTGGAGCACCTCGTATTCGCCCCCCTACACCGCGAGCTGGAGCACCCGCGAGTGGGCCAATGGCCCCTACGTGCTGAGTGCAATCGCGTACGACGCGGCCGGTAACGCCTCGACGCAGGCCTCCGTGAGCGTGACGGTGGACAACGACCTTGTCCCGCCCGAGGCCACCCTCACGTCACCCTCCAGTGGCGTCACGTTGACCGGCACCGTGACCCTCCAGGCCACCGCGAGCGACAACCGGCGGGTCACCCGGGTGGTCTTCCTCCGGAACGGCCGCTACATCGGAGAGGACACCACCGCGCCGTACTCGGTGAGCTGGGACACGGCGACCGTGAGCAATGGCAGCTACGCGCTGACGGCCCGGGCCTTCGATGGCGCGAACCAGTCGACCGAGAGCGCGCCCATCGCAGTGGAGGTCACCAACGCAGGCAACGCGCGCTATGACCCGGTGTTGAAGGCGCCCCGGTGCGACAGCCTGGAGAACCGCTGCGACAGCCAGGACCTGCTCTTGGGACGAGGAGGAGCCGGCCCCGAGCTGAACGCACCCAACACGCTGGACGGTTGCAGCGAGAGCCCCAACACCTGGGGCTATCACCACTCCGAGTCCATCGAGCGGATCCGCATCATTCGGGACAACGGCCGACCCATCGCCGCCGGGCAGCCGGTCCGCATCGAGGTCACCGTCTGGGCCGAGAACTCCGCCACCTATGACGCGATCGACGTGTACATCGCAGCGGACGCGACTCAACCCTCGTGGACGTACGTTGGCACCCGCCGGCCAGCCTGGGATGGGGAGTACACCTTCATAACGAACTACACCCTCCCGGTGGGCACCCTGCAGGCCGTGCGCGTGAACTTCCGAGCCAACCCGGGAGGAGGCATCAGTCCGTGCACGCAGGGGACTTACAACGATCACGACGATCTGGTCTTCCCCGTGTTCGTGGACACCGTCCCGCCCACGGTGACGCTCACCTCTCCCTCCGATGGAGCGGTGGTGAGCCAGACCCCCTACCTGCAGGCCTCGACGAGCGACAACGGCTTTGTGACCGCTGTGGACTTCTACGACGGGGACACGCTGATCAAGACGGACACCACGGAGCCGTTCCTGGTGAGCTGGAACACCTGGGGGCTTCCCAACGGCCCCCACACGCTGACGGCCCGCGCGCGCGACGAGGGCGGGATGGTGGGGACCTCGCAGCCCATCACGGTGATGGTGGACAACGACTACACGCCACCGACGGTCTCCCTCACTGCTCCGGCGAGTGGCGCGACCCTGCGGGGCACCGTGATGCTCTCAGCGAGCGCCACGGACAACAAGCGCGTCACCCAGGTCGACTTCTACAGCGACTCCCGCTACCTCGGCACGGACTTCACCCCGCCCTTCACCTATTCGTGGGACACGGGGACTGAGACGGTGGGTGGGCACGTCCTGACCGCCAGGGCCTCCGACGCGATGAACAACACCGCGACCTCGGCCCAGGTGTCCGTGACGGTCGAGCGCGACACCATGCCCCCTTCCATCACCCTCACCTCTCCCGTGGCCGGTGCGGTCTTAGGTGGCAGCGTGACGCTGTCGCCGAACGCCACCGATAACATCGCGGTGGCGAAAGTGGAGTTCTTCCTCGACGGTACCCTGCTGGGAACCTCGAGCACCGCGCCCTTCAGCTACGCGTGGAACACACGAACGGCGGCGAACGGCAACCACACGCTGCGAGCCCGGGCCACGGACACCAGCGGCAACGCCACCTCCACGGCCGACGTGAGCGTGACGGTGGACAATGATACTTCCGCGCCGACGGTCTCCATCACCTCCCCCACGAGCGGCGCGGTCATCTTCGGGTACTTCACCGTCCAAGCGAACGCGACGGATGACCGGGGCGTGTCCTCCGTTCGGTTCCTCGTGGATGGCATCAACTGGGGCACGGACTCCTCCGCGCCATTCGCCTTCAACCTGAACAGCCAGGGGTTCTCCAACGGCCAGCACACGCTGACCGCCCAGGCCTTCGACGCGGCGGGGAACTCGACCACCTCGGCCGCGGTCATCGTGACAGTGAACAACGACTCCACGCCGCCCACCGTGTCCATCAGCTCGCCGGCTCCGTTCGCGACTGTGTCAGGGGTGGTCAACGTCCAGGCGAATGCCACGGACAACGTGGCGGTCACCCGGGTCGACTTCATCTGGAACTACTACCTGATCGCCAGCGACACGACGCCGCCCTTCAGCGTCCCCTGGGATACCACCCAGCGGCCGAACGGGAACTACACGCTGAGCGCCATCGCCTACGACGCCACAGGCAACCAGACCACGAGCACCGCCATCACGGTCATCGTGAGTCAGCCTGGCACGGCCACGTATGATCCCCTCCTCCGCGCCCCGAAGTGCGCCACGCTGGACGACGTCTGCGACAGCGTGAACCTCTTGATGGGCCGGGCGAGCTCCGAGAGCAACCCACCCAATACGCTCGACGGGTGCGCCGACGGAACGGCCGAGGCCCACTACACGGAGCGGGTCTTCCGCATCAAGGTGACCCGCCTCAACGGGGAGTACCTGGCCGAAGGCAAGCGCGCGCGGATCGACGTCGACGTCACGCCGTACAGCAACGCCACGGACGCGCTGGACCTGTTCTACACGGGCAATGCGAACCAGCCCTCGTGGACGTACCTGATCACGCTCCGGCCGGTGGGGACGAGCTACACCGTCCAGACCCTCTCGGCGGAGTACATCCTGCCTGTGGGCAGCCTGCAGGCCGTGCGCGCCCAGTTCCGCTCGGGTGGCAACGCCGGCACGGCGTGCAGCGGCGGCGCCTATGACGACCATGACGATCTGGTGTTCGCGGTGGGCCAGCCCACGGATCTCTTGCCGCCGACCGTGTCTCTCACCTCACCTGCCAACAACGCGGTGGTGGGAGGCCAGACGCTCGTGACCGCAGCGGCCGATGACGACCTGGCGGTGGCCAAGGTCGAGTTCTTCGCGGACGGGACGCTGATCGGCACCGACACCAGCGCTCCCTATGAGGTGAGCTGGAACACCTCGGGCCTGACGGATGGGGCCCACACGCTCACGGCGAAGGCCTACGACACGGGAGGCCGCGCGGGGAACTCTGCAGCGGTCGCAGTGACCGTCGACAAGACCCCGCCGGACGCGGCGCTCACCTCCCCTGCGGCGGGCGCGCTCCTCCGAGGCACCGCGGTGATCGAGGCCACGGCCAGTGACAACCACTCCGTCTCAAAGGTCGAGTTCTACGCGGGCGCGACGCTGATCGGCACGTCCTACAGCCCGCCCCACGCGCTGACCTGGAACACGGTGGGTGTGGCGGATGGAACCTACACGCTCACGGTGAAGGCCTTCGACAGCATGAGCAACGGCCGAACCTCCGCCGGGGTGGGGGTGACGCTCGACAACACGGCGCCGGCGACGGCCGTCAGTGCTCCGGCGCAGAACGCCTATGTCCGAGGCACGGTGCAGCTCAGCGCCACAGCGAGCGACAACGTGAGCGTGGACCGGGTCGAGTTCTACGCGGGATCGACGCTGGTCGGCAGCGACTCCACGGCGCCCTACTCCATCAACTGGGACACGACCACCGCGGCCAACGGCTCCGTCACGCTCACCACGCGGGCCTATGACACGGCGGGCAACGCCACCACGTCCACGGGCCGTATGCTCTCGGTGGACAACCTCGCGCCCGCGGTGGCGATCACCTCTCCGGCCAGTGGAGCGTCCCTGTTCTTGAGCACCACCATCCAGGCCAGCGCCTCGGACAGCTCGGGAGTGACGCAGGTGGTGTTCTACGACGGCGCCACGGTCATCGGCACGGACACCACGGCCCCCTACAGCATGAGCTGGGGCCTGCTCACCGTGCCGAAGGGCACGCACACGCTGACGGCCAAGGCCTATGACGTGGCGGGCAACATCACCACGTCCGCGCCCATCTCCGTGAAGGTGAACTGACGCTCAGGGCGCGCGGGTGACGGTGAAAGACTTCTCCGCACCCGCGCGCCGCACCTTGATGACCACAGGCGATCCCGGCGCTCCCCGGAGCCTCATGAAGGCCTCTTGAGGCGCTGTGATGGGCGAGCCATCCACCTCCACCAGCACGTCCCCCACCTGCAGCCCCGCGCTCCCCGCGGGGCTCCCGGGCATCAGCTCGGAGATGGCGACCTGGCTGCCCTGTGGCTCCACAATCAACCCCACGGAGCCAGGAGGCGTCCGAGGAGGGCTCAGCACGACGTCCCCCAGGTCCAGCACCTGACCCTCGCTCAACGTCACCTTCTTGCGCTCGGGCGTCCGCATGCCGCCCGGAACGATGAGCAGCTCGTGCTCGCCCGCGGACACGCCCTCCAGGGTGAAGCGGCCATCGCTCGACGTGGGCACATCCGCTCCGGGCCGACGCTCTCCTTCAAGGAAGATCAGCGCCCCACCGACGGGCTCCTTCGTGGCCTCCAACACCACGCGGCCTCGAATCGTGCCCGTGGGCCGCAGGGTGATCTCCACCTCGGACACAGCCCCCGTGGAGGGGGACGACAAGGCTTCTCCGCCCGCGCCGTCCGCCGTCCGAGCCACCAGCTTGAGGGACTCGGCGGGCACATCCCTCAGCTCGAAGCGATCGCCCGGGAACTCCCAGGTGCGAGTGCCCCACCCCATGCGCTCCGAACCCTGGGGCTGGACCGTCAGGGTGAAGCCTTGCACGGCCGCGCCGCTGGAGCGCACCACCTGGCCTCGCACCGCGCCTCCGGGCCGCAGCTTCACCACCACCTCCTGCTCGCCCAGCTTCACCCCGAGCGCCTCGCCTGCGCGTCCCCCGTTGCGCGCGCTCACATGGAAGCGATGTGAAGCACCGGCGGTCCCCATCGAAGGCATGCTGACGAAGAAGCGCCCCTCATCGTCCGTGGGAGCCATCATGCGCATGCCCGGCATGCCTCCTTCCAAAGCCACCGTGACGAAGGCGCCCGGTGAGGGAGCACCCTCGGGCTCGAGAACCACGCCCCGCACTCCTTCCCCCGAGGCCTCATTGTCCTGCCAGGTCAGCTCGGCCCGGACAGTTTTCCCCGCCTCCACCTGCACCTGGGACCCACCGGTGCTCATGAAGCTCCGGCGCGCCGTGAGCTGCGGCTGCAGGTTGTACCGGCCCGGCGGGAGCGTCATCCGGAAGCTGCCCGCCGCATCCACCTCCGCCCGGCCGATCCCGGAACCGTTGATGCTGAAGAACATGCCCCCTCGCCGGGACGCCATGACGACCATCGGCTCGGAGGGAAGCGCACCGCGAGCAGCCCGCACCACCCCTTCCACGGTGCCGGTGTCCTGCAGCGTGAAGTCCAGCTGCGACGTGCCGCCCTCACGCACCTCCACCTGCTGGCTGGTTCCCAGCGCCTCGCCCTCCCTCCGGGCCGTGATATCGACGGTCTCCGCGGCGAGCCCCTCCAGCCGGTAGCGTCCCTCGGCATCAGTGCGGGACTCGGCCATCGTGTTGCCCAGCGAGCCGCCCCAGCGCGATCCTCCCTCCACCCGCGCGCCGACCACCGGCTGTCCGGCGCTGTCCTTCACGCGCCCCTCCACCACACCCGTGCCCGTGAGCGAGAGCTCCAGCGGGAAGCGCTCGCCCGTGGTCACCGTCAGCCCCCGGCGAGAGAGCGAAGAGAAGCCTGGAGCGCTGACTCCGAGATCATAGCTGCCGGGGGCCAGCCCTCCGACGGAGAAGTGGCCCGTGCTGTCCGTCACCGCCTGCCCCGAGTCTCCCGCGCCGCCCGTGGGGCTGACCGAGAGGTTGGCGCCCACGATCGGAGCCCCCGTGGCGCGGGCCACCACGCGCCCCTCCAGCACCGAGCCCTTCCCGAGGCGCAGCCGCACATCCCTCACCGTCTGCCCCGCCTTCACGGTGAGGGGCTTCTCCAGCGAGCCGGCCTCCTCTCCCCGCCGCGCGGAGAGGAGGTGGGCCCCAGGCTCCACCTCGAGAGAGAAACCACCGCCTTGCCCCGTAGTGACGGCCTGGGGCGAGCGTCCGCCCACCTGCACCTCGGCGTCCGCGGCGGGCTGGCCCTGGGAGTCGACGACGAAGCCCTCGATGACGCCAGCGGCCTGGAGGGCCACCGTGAGCGGCCCCGAGGCAGGGACTCGCACGTTGCGCTGCACCGTCCGAGCGTGGCCTGGGGCTCGCGCCTCAAGTTGGTAAGTGCCTGGAGCCAGCCCGTCGACACGGAACTGGCCGCGCTCATCGCTCGACGCGTACACACGCTCCTCGGCGGGAGCCTCGGCGCGCTGCCAGGGCGCGAGCGAGGGCCCTTGAGCCGTGAGGACAAGCTCCACGAGGGGCAGCGGCTCCTGGGTGCCCTGCTCCACCGTGCGGCCGGTGAGGGTCTGCGGTACCTCCAGCGTGACGCGAAGATGCGTGAGCGCTTCGCCATAGGGGCGCACCACGTCGCGGAGCAGCAGCGCGGAACCTTGAGCGCGCACTGCGAGCATGTATCCACCGGGCCTCGACGCGAGCTTCACGCGCCCTTGGGCGTCCGTGCTGCCAGAGCTGGCCAATCGCCAGGACACCTCCCCGAGCCTGGGATCACGAGCGCCTCGCCAATACAGCCGTGCGCTGGCGCCGGGCACGGGCCGATCGCCCGCGAGCACCTCGACCTCCAGCACTCCATCCTCTTCCGAGGGCGCCTGGGCCAGAGACGGCGTGCTGCCCGCGCTGGCGGTGCCTTTCGCGCCCACATCCTCCGGGGTCTCCGGCTGCAGCACCGTGCCCGCCCGCTTCGCCGTGGCTGCGGGCTGTGACGAGGGCTGCTCGGAGCCCGCAGGCGAGGCCACAGGGGTATCCCCAGAGGTCTCCGAGTCCAGGAGAACGAAGAGCGCCAATCCCCCGACCACCAGAATCGCTGCCGCGATGATGAGCTTGCGCATGCAGGAACATGTTCCGTCTAAAGTGCTCCCATGGGAATCCACTCATTGCCTCACCTGGCAGTCCTGCTGGGCTTGGCTTCCCTGTGCACGCAGGTGCCTCTGAGGGTGGACGATCCCGTCCTGTTGCAAAAATGGGAGAGGAACGGCTTCGACCTGGCCCGCCTGGCATTCGGGGCACCTGCTCCAGTTCCCAGCAACGAGGCCCTGTTCGAGAACGCCGCCTACCGCTCGATCGCGGAGAGCGTGACCGAGGATCTCTCGGAGCTGCGAAGCCACGATCGCCTGCTCAGCACCTCCATGCGCACGCCGCACCGCCTCCTGGACAGCGACTGGCTGCGGTCACCCCAGGCCTTCTTCGAGCTGGTCGGCATCGTGAACCGCCTCGACCGGGCGCCTTTCCACCCCGAACACTGTGGAGAGCTCCGCTTCATCTACCGTCTGGCCTACCGCACTTCAGGGAAGGAGCCGATCTACTCCCGACTGCCGCTCACCTTGAACGTGGTCTTCTGGGGACCGGGGCGCGAGGGCCAGTGCGCAGACGCGGCAAGGCGCTGGCAGGAGCTCCAACAGGCGCTCTCGCAGGACTCCAGCGCCATCTCTCCGGCCTCGCTGGGACAACTCGAGCTCAAGTCGATCGAGCTCAACCTGCAGTCCGTGCGCTGGCCGTCCACCGTGCGGCCCGACTTCGGCGGCTACGCGGAGTACCTCCTCCGCGTCTTCCAGAAGAAAGGGGAGGTCTTCCGGCTGGCTCCGCTCGAGAATACGCCCGATGTGGCACGCATCCAGGCGGTGCCGGGCCTGCGGGAGAAGCTGCGGACGTGGATCGCCGATCCCCAGAACCTGGCGAAGATCGACGAGGGCGTGGCCATGCTCCCAGAGGAGTTCCTGGCCCGGCGTGCACGCTCGGTGGCCCTGGCTGGCTCCCATCGTCTGGCCAATGCGCCCTTTCACCAGCTCTTCGTGGAGAGCGACTTCGCCCAGCTCTCCTTCACGGGCAGGAAGACGCTGCATTCGCCCCAGGGCCTCCTGCAGCGCTTGAACGATCTGTCCTGCTCGGGCTGCCACCAGGGCCGAACCGTGGCGGGCTTCCACTTCCTGGGGAAGGACCGGCGCGAGACGGAGCCAGTAAACTCCATCTTCGTCGCGGCTTCGCCTCACTTCCTGCTCGATCAACCGCGGCGCGAGCGCTTCTTCCAAGCAGTGCTGTCCGAGCAGGAGCCTGCGCCGTTCCGCGCGCCGTCCACCCGTGCCGCCGAGGAGAAGGGAGACCTCGGAGCGCACTGCGGGCTGGGCGATCCGTCCTTCCGGGACTGGGGCTGCTCGGCGGGGCTCGAGTGCCGCGCGCTCGTGAGCGACTCCCGGGTGAGCCCCACGGGCGTGTGCATGCCCCAAGAGCCGCAGGCGGGCTCCTTCTGCCAGCCCGGCCAAGTGCAACACCATGAGAATCCCCAGACCGATTCCATCTCGCCCGGCGAAGAGCTCCGCTGCGGCTCCGGCCGCATCTGCGAGGACACGTCTGTAGGCTTTCCCGGAGGGATGTGCTCGGGCAACTGCCAGAACCTGCGGCAGGGTGAGGTCTGCGGGTCGATCGCGGTGCTCCAGACGTTCAACCACTGCCTGTCACGGGGCCGGCTGCCGTTCGCGCAATGCTTGAGAGAAAATGTGCGGCCGGGCGCGCTGCAGTCCTGCAGCGAGACGGAGCTCTGCCGCGACGACTATCTCTGCGCCAAGGTGTCGGAGACTCAAGGCGCCTGCATTCCTCCCTATTTCCTCTTTCAGTTGCGGGTGGATGGTCATCCAGACCCGGACTGAGCCGCTGAGCAACCGGTCGGACAAGGGCCCACCCGGCGGGCCAGGACTCACCGAACGTGCGTGCATTCACCACCTTCCAGGTTCGGAGGGACGAAATGCATCTGGAGTCGGCACCGGCAGAGCGCTGGCTGGAGGAGCCCTCGACGCACGATGCGCTGCACACGGTGAAGCGCCAGCGCATCGCGCGGCAACTGCGAGAGCGAAAGAGCACGCGCCCCCTCTCCCTCAAGAAGAAGACGCCGCCGCACCAGGTCCCCAAGCGCGATGACCCGCGGCGCACCGATGAGAAGATCGACCTGAGCGACCTCGATCAGATCCTTGAGATTGATCCCATCGGGCGCACGTGCACGGCGGAGCCTGCGGTGACCTTCGACGAGGTGGTCCGCGCGACGATGCGCTATGGGCTGGTGCCCGTCATCGTCCCCGAGCACAAGACCATCACGCTGGGGGGCTCGGTCGCGGGCTGCTCCATCGAGTCCATGTCCTTCAAGTACGGGGGCTTCCACGACACGTGCCTGGAGTACGAGCTCATCACCGCGAAGGGAGTCGTGCTGCGCTGCTCCCCCACGGAGAACCCGCTCGTGTTCCAGATGCTCCACGGCTCGTTCGGGACGCTGGGCATCCTGTCGAAGCTGAAGTTCAAGCTGGTGCCGGCGGCGCCGTACGTGCACGTGACGTATGAGACCTACGCCACGCTCGAGGCCTTCCATCAGGCCATCTGGCGTCACTTCACCGCGCAGGACGCGGACTATCTGGACGGGCAGATCTTCTCGCCGACGAAGCACGTGCTGTGCGTGGGCCGCTTCACGGAGCGGGCGCCGTACACGAGCCGCTACGACTGGCTCAAAGCGTACTGCGAGAGCATCCCCCAGCGCGCCGCGGACTACCTCACGACCTACGACTACCTGTTCCGGTACAACCGGGGCGTGACGCGCGTCAAGCCACGCAGCCTCGTGGGCCGGGCGCTGTTCGGCAAGCTGGTGCACTCGGACAGCGTGCTGAGGACCGCGGACCGGTTCCATCGCTTCCTGCCGAAGAAGAACCCTTCCGTCATCGTGGACGTGTTCGTGCCGTTCTCGCGCACGGCCGAGTTCATGGACTGGTACCACCGCGAGATGCACTTCTACCCGGTGTGGTGCGTGCCCTACCGGCGCATGCGGAACTACGAGTGGCTCACGCCCCGCTGGTGGGCCGGCGTGAAGGATCCGCTGTTCCTGGACCTCGCGGTGTACGGGATGAAGCAGCAGCCGGGCCGCAACCTCTATAAGGAGTTCGAGGACGAGCTGCGAGAGATCAACGGCACCAAGACGCTCATCTCGTACAACTACTACGACGAGCAGACGTTCTGGAGCATCTGGAACCGGGAGACGTACCAGGCGGTGAAGCAGCTCACCGACCCGAACAACCTCTTCCGAGACCTGTACACGAAGACGTGCCGGGCGGCGCTCGGGCTCAAAGAGCAGAGGCCCAGCTCCGGGCCCACGGTGCACTGAGACGGCTTCGTGAGCGGACCTAGGGCCGCAGCGCCGCGACGAGATCGCCCGCTGCGAGCCGCCTGACCTGATCCGCCTCCGTGTGACGGAAGCGGAGCGCATAGCCCTCGCTGCCCTGGGGCAGAGCGGGCTCGTCCGAGAGTCCCGCGAAGAAAGCGGGCGCGGGCTGAAGTGTCAGCCGTGGCACCCCACGGGCGCCCTCCAGGCGGCGGAGCCTCCAGAGGAAGTGGCGGGTGTCCTCGTCGGGTGCACGGGTGAGAACCACCACGTTCCCGTCCCGGCGGCGCACGTGCACCGTGCGGGTGCGCGCCGCCGCGTGCAGACAGGCCAGCTCCCAGAGGGTCGGCCTCGCGCCCGTCCCGAAGTAGGCCAGGGTGTCCTTCCCCAAGTGGGCAAGATCGCCCCGGGCGCGCGCGACGCTGTGGAAGAGGTCGTCGGCCGGCACCTTCACATCCACCCAGCGCAGCTTGCGTGCCTCGAGGTCGATGATGAGCGGCACGGCGATCTTCGCGTTCCCCTGCAGGTCGAAGCGCTGCTCGACCTCGCGCGCATCGAAGTGAGGACCGTCCTTTCTGTCGCGCACCATGAAGCCCGCGAAGGCATCCTGCATGCGGTCAAAGGACACGCTGTTGAAGGAGAAGATCACCGGCACCGCGTAGCGTACGCCCTTCTTCAGCAGCGCCGGCGCGTGCACGTCCAGGAACTCGGCGCCTCCCAGAGGAGGAGCCCCCGAGGTGATGTCTCCCGAGTGCACGGCCGCGTCGTTCGCGAGGCGCAGGTTCGTGTAGTCGCACAGATCGACGAGCCACCACTTCGCGTCGTAGAGCGCCACGGACAGATCGAGATCCACGCGCGTCCCCGCGGGCTCCGTCCAGTGCACGAAGAAGCGCAGGTGCTCGCCTTGCGGCAGGTCCAGCACGCTCCCACGAGGCACCGCCACGAGCGCTCGGGACGCGGTCTTCTCCGCGAGGGGCACGAGCAGGTCAGCGAGCGCCTCGTCCAGCACCGCCTGCGGCAATGTGGGGAGCCGCTCCGCACGCCGGAGCAGCTCGCGCTCCAGGGGACCCACGAGCTCGCCGATGGCGTCCCCGGGCAGCAGCGGCCGCCGGTCCTCGGTGCCCCAGGCGTGGGTGGCCTCTCCCTTGGGGAAGAACACCCGCCGCGCGAAGGGGGCATGTCGGCGGCGCAGATGTGCAGTGGCGGTGAGGAGCAGCGCAGGCGCCGCGCGCGGTGCCACCGCCTCCAGGCTGGTGACGAGTTCTCGCTGGTGGAAGACCCCTTGTTCATCCCTGAGAGCCGTGCGGGCCACATGGTCCAGCCTGCGCAGCAGCTCCCCGGGACGCTGGCGCAGCAGCCGCAACACACCGTTCATGTCCCGCCGCTTCAGCGCCTCCTCCACCTGCGAACTCCACGAGCGGAAGCGGATCGTGAGCCCTCCCTCCACAGCCTGGGGCAGGAAAGAGTCACGGTACTCGCGGGCCTGGGCCAACAGCGCATGGCTGAATTCGCTATGGGGCTCCACCACCGTGCCGCGCAAGGTGGCAAAGGCCAGGGCGACGTTCGGGTGCTCTTGCCAGCGCTCGAAGACGTGGAGCTGGCCCGCAATGGCCTTCCAGAGGCCCGGGTGGCGGTGCACATCCTCGGTGAGGTTCAGCAGCGGGAGCGCCTCCAGGGCCTTCAGCACCGCGCGCCGCAGCGAGCGAGGGTAGCTCTTGAGGGGCACCTTGACCGTGAGGTCTGGGTTGCCACCCGCCCACGCGACGAGCACGCGGAGGAAGTCCGTCGCGGTCTTCAAATGCGCGGCGGTGCCCCCCAGCACATCCGCCGCGGCGGCCGGCTCACGCCGCAGCAGGCCACCGACGACCTGGGCCAGCGTCTCCTTCACGGGGATCCGCGGCGGAAGCCAGCCGAGCACCTTCAGGCCCAAGTGGAACACGAGCGTGCCCACCACCTCGAGCTCATCCGGACGAAGGACGGTGGCGCGGGAGAGCAGCCGCTCCAGCAACTCCCGCGCGGCGGAGTCCAGGTCCGTGGAGAGCGACAACCGGGTCATGCGCCCTTGCCGGAGCACATGGAGCCGCCGCGTGGAGGGTTGAGCCACCGGCTGGAAGTAGGGCTGCCCGGGAGAGACGCGCCGGTGGCAGATGGGACATGCGTTGAACTGGCGTGGATCGAAGCAGCTCGTGCAGACGGCATGGGCGCAGGGATCGAGCGCCTTCACCGTGGCCACCTTCCCGCACTGGAGGCAGGGCTGCTCGGGCGACTGGAAGAGCCACACCCGCATGCGCTGGATGAAGAACGAATCGGAGTCCTGCGGGACGCTGTGAGGAAAGCCGGTGAAGAGGGGCACGAAGGCCCGATCCCGGCCCAGCATCTGGGCAAGTGTGGAGAAGACGAATCGGCCCAGCTCCGCGAGCGCATCCGGGGGGAGCGCGGCGAGCGCATCCTGGAGCGGACCCGAGAGCGTGTAGCCCAGCCCGAGCAGGTCCGCCTCGAGCGCGCGCACGCCCTCGCGCCCTTGGACCGACGGCTTGCCGTGGGGGACGGCGGGGACAAAGACGCGCGATGTCTTGCGCAGCAACAGGGCCGCGGGGGTCCCCGTGGCTTGGGGCAGATCGAGCGTGAGCGAAGTCACGGCGTCTCCGAGGGGGGAAAAAGCGGGGCGGAGAGCGGATGCACTACCATCAGTAGGGTGAGAAGGAAGCACACCCAGAGCCGCCCCACCGCAGGACTCTAGCAGACCCAGCGGTCCCGCCGAAGGAGAGACCTGCCGCCTGGAGGCCGAGTGCTCCGTGTGGTACTTTTGCCAGGAGCTCCGGCCATCGTGTCCGGTCGGGCGGCCGGGCCCTGTCAAGCTTCTTCGAGCCCGTCCATGCGACCTGCTCCACTCCGACGCATCCCTTTGCTGCTGCTCCCACTCTGTCTGCTGGCCAGTGGAGTCGCCTCAGCTCAGATCGAGCTCCGCCTCGACTGGCCCGCTCAAACCCTGATCGAGAGTGACTTCGAGATCCTGGTCTCCGTCCAGTCCGTGTACCAGCTCAGCTCGATGCAGGCGGAGTTCGGGGGCAAGGTCTTCCCGATGCCAGTCGATCTCCGGCCGAGAGCGATCCTCTCCATCGATGGGGTGCCTTACGGAGAGCACCTGCTCACCGTCACGGCGCGGGATATTCATGGCACGGAAGCCCGGGTCTCACGGCTGCTCCAGGTCGATCGGCCGCCACGGCTTACAATCTCGACGCCCGCCAGTGGGCTCGTGCTGCAGCCCTCGATCCGGCTCACGGCGAGCTGTGAAGACGATCATCCCCAGGGATGTGAGGTGCGTGCCAACTTCGAGGTGGTGGATCCCCGAGGGACTCCTGGCACTCCGCTCCCAGGCCCGCCGAGCCTGAGTGCCAAGGGTAGGCTCGACCAGGAACTGTGCTTGGCGGAATACGCGGGCAAATGGGTTCGTATCCGCCTGAGGGCCCTCTCCGGCTCCCAGAGCAGCAGCGAGGTGGTGCGATCCATCTATGTGGAGAACAGTCGGCGGCTCGTTCCGGTGGTGAGCGTCCCCGGCTCGGTGATCGACTTCGATGCGCAGCGGGTGCTCTTCGTCGACGAGCAACGCAGGGCCCGAGTGCTGGACCGAACCTCGGGACAGATCGACACGCTCCTGGAGAACCTCCAGATCAACAGCTACATCTGCGGCCTGAGCTGCAACCGCTCCTATGACATCGGGCACCTGATGCCAGGAGGAGCGATCTTGGGCACCCGCAACATGGAGCTCCTTCAGGTCCAGGATGGGCAGCGCAGCTCCCTGGCCGAGTTCTCCTGGAACCTCTATAGCCCACTCTCGCGCTATTACCGGATCACGGGAAGCCACCTGGCCTACTTCGAGGCCAATCAACGCTGGGGCCTCCTCAATTTCTCCACGGGGACGAGGACCTCTCTCCCGTCGGAATTTGCGGCGAACTGGCTCGGCGAGGATGGAACCCTCCTCGGCAGTACCAGAAACCTGCTCCTTCGCTACCGGAATGAGCAGGTCGAGCAGGTGTTTGCCGAAGCCGAGGGCACTGTGAAGTTTCCCATCGCCGAGGGCGACGATCAGGTCTACCTGCTCGAAAAACCCAACCAGGTCAGTGAGACGGTGCTCCTACGAGCTGGCCAGCGGCACGTCCTCTCCGACACGCCGGGGAGCGCCAGCTTCTTGCTGTCGAAGGGCTGGGTGGCCTTCACGCGACTCGGAGGGGGCGTGAATCAGGTGTGGCTCCGCTCACCGGCTGGGGTCGAGGAGCAGGTGTCCTCCTGGGGCCTTCCTTCGGCTCCCGTGATGCTCGGACCGGACGGGACGGTCGTCTACGTGATGAACAGCCAGTACTACCTCGCGGGTCCCGGGAGTCCGTCAGTTCCCGTCGCCGGCACGACGGCCAACCTGCTGAAGTGGATGGAGGGCCGTCCCCACTTGGTGGTGACCGATACCGTGTTCCGGATGGAGAGGGAGCCTTCAACGGAGCCCCTCACCTGTCCCCCGGCGCCTCCATCGGAGCCATCGGAGCCGTCGGAACCGGCGGAGCCTCCGGCGCTAGAGACGCCAAAGGGTGGAGGATGCGCGGCGGCCGGCAGCGGGAGCGCCTGGATGGTGGCTCTGACGCTCCTGTTCCTGATGACCCGACGGGCTCCTTCCCTCCAGCATGCACGGGCCGCCCGGCCCGGGGCGCGCGGGGCCAGGCTCTCGGGTGCGCGGAACGCCGCTACGTCCATGGACCAGTCCACCTCGTCCGTCAGACAGAGAGACAGGACTCGGAGTTCCATTCGCATGGTGGGAAGCGCTTCCTACCACGAGACTCGCGCGTGGAAGTGCGCCTCCACGGAGCTGTGTCATGTCTCTTCGAGAGACATCGCCGGGACCTCTGCCCCAGGCACGTAGCCCTCGGGGAAGAAGCGCAGGTTACCCTGCAGCGAGCAGACGAGCTCGAACAGGTCGCGCTTCTCCTTGGGGGAGAGACAGGCCTGGTCGAGGAGCCGCTGATTGAAGCGCGGCATGTACGTGTTCTTGGCGCGCTCCATGCCGCTGAGCCCAGTGAAGTGGGCGTCGATGGTGGCCTCGAGCCGCTGGGTAGGAACGTCGCGCAGCGCGCGCATCTGAGGCAGCACGAGCCGGGACATGGCGCGCTCCTGCTCCTTGGTGAGGCGGTCCGAGAGCGTGTAGCCCACAACGGCTTCCCGCAGGTTCTGGTTGAGCACCTCGTAGAGGGGGCTGGCCTCACTCCTCCGGGAGACGAGCGCGTAGGTGCACGCGGCCATCATCCGCGAGACGGCCATGTGGCGGTTCTCGTCCACGGTGTGGAACCGGGAGATGCCTTTGAAGGCAGGGTGGCCGATGTCCAGATCCGCCACCTTCGTCTCGAAGGCCTTGCCCATGTGGTTCACGAGGCCGCGGCCCAGGTAATAGGTGACGATGAAGTCCGCGCCGAAGTGCCTCAGGAGAAAGTGCAGCGTGCGCGGTGACGTGACGAGCGCACGCAGGGGCTTGACGGGCATGCGCACACCTTCGAAGCCGTGGTGGCGAACAATCCCGGCACGCACCCGCTCGAAGGCGGCGATGTGGTCGCGCTCCTCTGCCGCCTCCAGGCGCAGCAGGCCGGCCACCTCCGGATCCACCCCTTGGAGAAAGTCCGCCACGCACTCGTTGGTGGTGATGACGAAGCGCTCGCCGTCGCTGATGCGGTAGTACTTCAGGATGTACACCCAGTGATTCAGCGCGAGCCGCTGCGCTTCGGTGTAGTCCGCCCAAAAGGGTGTGTAGAAGCCGAGGCTCATGTCCTCGGGGACGAGGAGGCTGTCCTGCAGGGCCTCCTCCCAGGCAACGCCGTCCAGGTAGTGGCAGAGCTGCTGGCCATGAGGATGGGCGAGCCTTCGCTTCGCGAAGGTACGGAGCTGCTGGAGTGCGTCGGGAACGAGGGCCACGAGAGGAGATTAGCCAGATTCGCTCGGGCTTGGGAGGGAGGCGCCACGCCGCACGAGATTCCTTATCTCGTCCCTCGAGTGGGTTGATTTGATTTTGATTGGGTAGGCATTGCGGCGCCACCCGTGGGTTCCTGTTTAAAGCAAGACAGCCGGGTATTCTGAGCCAGCCCTATCGATTCACTCTCCGTGTACTTTAGGGCGGGGGGGTGTCCAGATGTCCTCGTTGCCTCATCGGGCCCTGAACAGTCGCGTTCGTTGGCTTTATCCGAGCTCCTTGCTGCTCATCGCGCTGATCGGGGTTCCACTGGCGGCTCGGGGCGCGGACCTGCCTGCCACCCTGAGGGCGTCCATGTTGGTGCGAGTCCTGGCCTACGACCGGAGGATGGGACAGCACCCTCCTCCGCTCATCCTCGCCGTTGCCCACCGCCAAGGAGACGCGACGTCGGAGAGCCAGGGGCGCGAGTTCAGCAACGCGCTGGAGCTGGCGGCACGTGGGAGGGTCATCTCGGGGCGGCCCCTGCACGTGGTGCGCATTGGCTTCAGTGACAGCAATCAGCTCCAGACCGAGCTCTCCGAAAAGCACGCTGTGGCCCTCTATGTCTGTGAAGGGCTCGAATCCGAGTCCGAGCGCATCGCCCAGGTGACGCGGCGGCTCTCCGTCCTGTCCATCGCCGGCCACGAGAAGCAAATCACCCAGGGGCTGGCCATTGGCCTGGAACGCCAGGGAAACACCCCCGTCATCCTCATCCACCTGTCGGCCGCCCGGGCCGAGGGAGCGGACCTGGATGCGGGGCTGCTGAGCTTGTCCCGCCTCGTCGAGCCCCGCCAAGAGGAGCCCTGAGCATGACGCTCCGCCACCTCTCCCTGCGGGCCCGGCTGGTGCTCCTCGTCGCGCTCCTGTTCGCCGCGTTCGCCCTGTTCTTCCTGGCCTTCTTCCCAGCGCGCATGGATGCACAGGCCCAGCACTGGATGCTCGGCCGGGCCATGGGCATGGCCCAGCTTCTGGCCAGCGCCACCGAGCCCGCGCTCGACTTCGGGGATGAGCTCAACGGCCAGAGCCACCTCCAGGCGCTGCGCTCCACCCCGGAGGCCACCTTCGGCCTGCTCCTGCGCGAGGACGGTACCCCTCTGGCCAGCTGGAACGCGGAGCGCGCCCCGGACCGCCCGGCAGCGCTGTCTGAGGGCGCCCGCATCCTCGGCCAGGACGTGGTGGCCCGCGTCAACATCTTCACCCGGGGCGGCCAGCAAGGCGCGCTGCTGCTGGGCTTCAGCCTCGCGGAGATGCGGCGCGAGAGCCAACACACCCTGCGGCTGGCCACCACTGTCTCCGCGCTCATCTTCGGCTTCGGCCTGCTGGCGGCCTTCGGCCTGGGAACCCTGCTCGTCCGTCCGCTCGGGCACGTCACCCAGGTGGCGCTGCGCATCTCCGAGGGTGAAAACGGCGCCCTGAAGGAGCTGGACCTCACCCGGCGCGACGAGACGGGCACCCTGGCCTCCGCCCTGTCGCGCATGCTCCACCGGCTCTACGAGCAGAAGGCCCTCATCGAGTCCCAGAGCGAGGCCTCCTCCGAGGGCATCCTCACCGTCTCCGAGACCGGCGCGCTGCTGGCCCACAACCGGCGCTTCCTCCAGCTCTGGAACCTGTCCCCGGAGCGCCTCAAGGGGAACCGCCTGGAGGAGCTCTTCCAGAGCCTCACGCCGCTGGTGGTGGAGCCCGAGGCGCTGCGGCGCCTGGCGGACTTGAAGCGCGAGCCGTCCGAGGGAGGCACGGCCGAGCTCGGCCTGTGGGATGGGCGGACGCTCACCGCCTACCGGGCACCCATCCAGAGCCAGGAGGGGACTCGCTTCGGCTGGGGGCTCTACTTCCAGGACATCACCGAGCGGCTGGCCCAGGAGCGGCTCCACGCTCACAACGCCGAGCTCGAGCAGCGCGTCGCCGAGCGCACCGAGGAGCTCGCGCGGCGCCTGCAGCAACTGCGCGAGGCCCAGGAGCAGCTCATCATCGCGGACCGGCGCACCTCCGTCGGCACGCTCGCCGCGGGCGTGGCCCACGAGGTGAACAACCCGCTCGCCTACCTCACCTCCAACATCCGCTACGTGCTCAGCGAGCTGCCCGAGCTGCAGGAGCTGCTCATGCCCGGCTGCCCTCCCGAGGCCCGCAAGCGCACCGAGGAGACATGGCAGGAGATGAACGACGCGCTCACCGAGGCCGCCGAGGGGTGCTCACGCGTCCAGCGCATCGTCCAGGGGCTCAAGTCCTTCTCCCAGGGGGACGACGACACGCGCCAGGCGGTGGAGGTTCCGCATTGCCTGGAGACGGCCATCGGCATAGCGGGGAACGAGCTGCGCCACCGCGCCCGCCTGGTGCGCGCCTACCAGCCGCTGCCTTTCGTCGAGGCGAACGAGGTGCAGCTGGCCCAGGTCTTCCTCCACCTGCTCATCAACGCCGCCCATGCCATCGAGCCCGGTGCGGCGGACCAGAACGAGATCCGCATCAGCACCTGGCGCGGCGAGGACGGCCACGTACGGGTGAGCCTCTCCGATACCGGCAGCGGCATGTCCCCCGAGGTGCGCAGCCGCTTGTTCACCCCCTTCTTCACCACCAAGCCCGTGGGCGTGGGCACCGGGCTGGGGCTGTCCGTCTGCCAGGGCATCGTCACCCGGCTGGGCGGCCATATCGAGGTCCACAGCGAGCCAGGGCGCGGCAGCACCTTCACCGTTGTCCTGCCCTCGGCCCCCACACCCGCCGCTCGGGCGCTGCCCCAGGTACCGGTGCGTGCGCCGTCCTCCTCACATGGCGGCCACGTGCTCGTGGTGGATGATGATCCGTTCGTGGGGAACTCGGTGCGCCGGCTCCTCGAGCGCGAGTACGACATCACCGTGACCTCCAGCGCGCGCGAGGCCCTGGAGCACCTGCGCCAGGGGGTCACCTTCGATCTCATCCTGTGCGACTTGATGATGCCGGAGATGACCGGCATGGACTTCTACGCCGAGCTCCAGCGCCAGTACCCCTCCCAGGCCGAGGGAGTCCTCTTCTTCACCGGCGGGGCCTTCACGGAGGCGACCCGCGACTTCATCGCGCGGCAGGAGGGTCGCGTCCTGCCCAAGCCCATCGAGGCCCACCACCTGCTCGAGCAGCTCCGGCTCCGGATGGGGCCGAGCCCCGCAGCCTCCCCTCCCCTCGCCTCCTCCCTGGTATGAGCCCATGCGCCCTGCCCTCATCCCGCTGTTGCTTGGGGTCGCCCTGGCCGCCACGCCCGCCTCCGCCCAGCAGGCTCCCGCTCCCGCCGGGGAGGACTCGCACTGGTCCCAAAAGCTGTCGCTCGAGGAGTTGCTGAAGCTGGAGCTCGCCACGCCCGCCAAGCAGCGGCAGAAGGCGAGCGAGGCTCCCGGCGTGGCCTCCCTGGTCACCCGCGAGCAGATCCAACAGTTCGGCTGGACGAGCCTGAACGACATCCTCTTCAGCCAGCCGGGCTTCTTCCCCGCCCGGGACTTCGAGCGCTCGGTGGTGGGCGCCCGCGGTATCCAAGAGGGCTGGAACAACAACCACCTGCTGGTGCTGGTGGACGGCGTGCCGGTGAACGACCACGACACCGCCAGCGCGTACACCTGGGACATCACCCCGCTCTTCTTCGTCAAAAGTGTGGAGATCATCCGCGGGCCCGGCTCCGCGCTGTACGGCTCCAGCGCCACCCAGGGCATCATCGCCATCAACACCATCTCCTCGCCCAAGGCCCTGAACGAGCAGGAGCGCCTGGAGATCAACAGCGAGGCGCGCCTGCGGCTCGGCAACCAGGGGACCTCGAGCGTGGAGGCGGTGGCGGCCTCTCGCTCCGAGCACCTCTCCACCGTGCTGGGGTTCCGCTACGCGCGCACGGATGGGAGCATCTATCTGTCCCCGGACGGCTCGGGGCGAGTGGACGACCAAGGCGCGCTCCAGCGCTTCCGCGTCTCGGAGCCGCTCGGCAGCCGGTACGTCTTCCTCAAGTTGGAGGCACGCAAGGCCCTGGAGGGGCTGTCGCTGAGCTACCACCAGCAGGCCTGGGAGCAGGGAATCGGCCTTGGCTGGTTCAGCTGGGCGCCCGATGCCGAGCAGCCCATCCGCGAGGGCCGCCACCTCGCGGTGCTGAGCTACCGCTCGCAGCCCGAGCGCCCGCTCCAGCACGAGTACGTGCTCATGTTCCAGCGGCACGACTACGACCTGAACATCCGCTTCTACCCGAGCGGCGCCCTGGACGGGTACTACCCCAACGGCGTCACGGAGACGCTCGACACACACGTGGACGAGGTCTTCACCCGGGCGCAGCTCTCCGGCGAGCTGGCCGAGCGACTCTCGCTGCTGGGCGGAGTGGAGTACTCCCTCTTCCTGTACAACGGCGACCACGTTCACTACAGCAACGCCGACCTGCTCAACTTCGAGGAGGACTCTCCTCCCTCCGAGACGCTGGTCGAGCTGGGGCCCTTCTACGAGGGCATCCTCAACCGGCCCGTGAGCAACGCGGCGGCTTATGCGCAGCTGTCCTGGAGCCAGTTGCTGGACACGCCCCTCTCGCTGACCGCGGGCCTGCGCTATGACCTGAAGTTCTTCCGCTACCGCGCCCCCGAAGCGCCTACCGCTCGCCCGAGCGCGCGCTCGTACGAGCAGCTCAGCCCCCGGCTCGCGCTGGTCTACGCCGCGCTCCCCTCCTTGAGTTTCAAGCTCCAGGCCAGCCGCGCGTTCCGGGCGCCGTCGCCCACCGAGCTGTTCAGCACCAACAGCTGGATGGCGGACACGGACATCGACTCGATCCTCCCCGAGCGGGTGACCACCTTCGAGCTCGGCGCGGACTGGCTGATCCACCGGCACCTGAGCTCACGAACCACCGTCTTTGTCTCCCGCTACGAGAACCTCATCGGCTATGAGCAGCTCCAGGTGAACAACCTGTTCTCCCGAGACACCGCGGGCGTGGAGCTGGAGCTGATGGCGGACGCGGAGCTGGGAACGCGCGGCCGGCTGATGGCCTTTGGCAACTACAGCTACGCGCGCTTGTTGGGAGAGACAGATGACGACAGCGAGGGCAGTCTCCGGCAGCTCACCTGGGCCCCCGCGCACACGGCCAAGGCGGGGGTGAGCTACTCGATCCGGCGCTTCACCCTGGCGCTCCAAGGCCGCTACCAAAGCACCGTCCTGCGCAGGCCCGGAGACTTCGAGACCCCCGCCTACCGGGAGGCCCGGCCTGAGTCCGTGCCGGCCTGGCTCCGCTTCGACGTGAACACGCGCCTGCAGATCAATGTGTGGTCCTCCGTGGGGCTCTCCGTCACCAACCTGTTCGATACCGAGGACTTCCTCGTGCGAACCGGAGACCTGCCCTTCGACTACCGCATGGAGGGACGGCGCATCCTCGGCAACCTCGAGCTCAGCCTGTAGCGGGCGAGCGGCAGAGGCTTCTTCCTCAGTTACACGAATGTCAGAGAACGCTCGAATCACGCGTGCTAGGTTCCGCGGCCATGCGAACCTCTCTCCGTCTCTCCACCCTCCTCCTCGCCTCTTCCCTCGCTGCCGGCTGCCTCGGTGACGAGGCGGACATGGATACCCTCCAGACCACCGAGCAACAGGTCACGGATCCCACGTTGCGCATCTACAACATCGTCGAGGCCGTGCTCCCGGCCGGCAACTACGACGGCGTCGCTGGCGACGAGTGCATCGCCCTCCTGAACCCCGAGTACCGCGTCCGCAAGATCATCCTCGTCGCGCCCGCTGGCGCCGGCGGCTCCTGCGCGCTCAACGCCTACACCTCCGGCACCGCCTTCAGCTTCACCTGGGG
This sequence comes from Hyalangium minutum, assembly GCF_000737315.1. Classification (GTDB taxonomy): domain Bacteria; phylum Myxococcota; class Myxococcia; order Myxococcales; family Myxococcaceae; genus Hyalangium; species Hyalangium minutum. The sequence continues at coordinate 157,184 of NZ_JMCB01000015.1, read as the reverse complement.
CGACACCTCGGTCTACCAGGGCTCGGCCGGCATCGCCGCCATCCGCACTGCGCTCTCCGACAATGACGGCGCCGTTCACCGCCTCACCGGCTCGATCACCTCCGAGGCCGCCACCCTCGCCGACCTGCAGTCCTTCCTCGCGCAGAGCGACAAAGACAAGGCCGACGATCTCGTCACCTTCACTGCCAACCGCGTCCACTCCATCTACGACTTCCAGGGCCAGGAAGAAGTGCTCGCCGAGGCTGCCTACCAGGCGGTCCGCGTCACCCAGCCCTGCGAGAACCCCGGCTCGCCCCAGCTCAACGCCCGCGTCCACAACGGCTACGTCTACGGCTACACCGCCAGCAACAGCGGAAGCTGCCACAGCGGCTGGTTCTCCATGCTCCACGTCTACGACCGCAACTGGCGCCTTGTCGCCAGGCAGGATTACTCGGAGTAGCTCTCCGCGCCGCTCACGTCCTGCCCGCTTCCCGTGAGCAGCGCTACGCTTCGGCCGCTCCAGAACGCCTCGTCTGGAGCGGACCTGGCTCAGACAGGAAGTCGCTGAGCCGATCCGACAGCCAGCGCCGAAAGGCGTCCGTGGTCGGTGGACAGTGCCGGCAATCCTTGAGGAGCTCTCGGCCGACGAGCGTGGGAAAGAGTTCCGGCGCACGAGCCAGGAGCCGTTGCCCCGGGAAGCTCACATCTTGGTCCGCACCCAGCACGAGCGTGGGCGCCTTCAAGCCCTGGAACTCCTCCGGCCGGGCGAGCACCGGCACTCGGAGGTTCAGGGTGTAGGAGCGCAAGGCATCGCCCATGTACGGCACCCAGTCCTCATCCAGGGTCGTGAACAGGTGACGGACGACGGCCTGGAGCCGCCGCTCGGAGGGTGACAGGCGATAGAGCATCATCGGAAGGCCGACCTTGGTGAGCCCCTCCCAGGCCGAGCCATTGACTACGCCGGCTGGAACAAGGAGGGCGAGCCGATCGATGCGCTCCGGCGCGAACGCCGCGAGGCGGATGGCCGCGAAGCCGCCCATGCTCACCCCCACCACATGCGTGCGCCGCAGCGAGAGCCCCTCGAGGACCTCCGCGAGCCACTCCCCATACGCGTTGTTGGAGACGGAGGGCTGAACATCCGCGCTCTTCACCGACTGACCGATGAGGTCCACCGCATGCACCCGGAAGCGCTCCAGCAGGGGCGCCAGCTCCCTCAGCACATGCGCCGAGCTCGCCAAGGCTCCGTGGAGCAACACCACCGGTGGGGCCCCTTCTGGTCCTCCCACAAGGACGTGGGTGTCCCCCCACCGCGTCTGCACCCTCCGGCTCTCGGTCGGTGCCGGGATGCGTTCCCGGAAGCGATCGAACCACTGCAGAAGCACGGTCTTCGCCTGCGCATCCCTGAACATGGACTTCATGACTTCCTCCTCCGCGACTTGGGATCCGGACGCAGGCCCTCGAGATGCTGGCGAACCAGGCGATCCACCAGCTCCATGGGTGAGCCATGCGCGCCCTGCACCCATGCGATGAGGGCGAAGTAGAAGAAGGAGAAGTACGCGACGGCGAACAGCGCACCGTCCACGTTGGGCCGGAGCTCGCCGCGCTCGCTCGCCTTCTGGGCCAGCTGCGCGAGGGCTCCATGAACCCGGCCGACCTGGGCGGTGAACCGCTGGGCCCAGGGCTCCTCGGCGAAGAGCGACTCCTTGAGCAGGGTGCGCGAGAGCTGGGGGCGGCGCTGGTAGTAGCCGAACACGGTGCGTGTCAGCGCGGAGAGCTGCTCCTCCAGCGAGCCCTTGCCGAGCCCGGCGAGCGCACGCGCCAACGTCTGCTCGAGATCATCGAACAGCGCGGCGTGGAGCAGCTCTCGCTTGTCTCCATAGTGGTGGAGCACCGTCCCGGCCGACACCCCCGCGAGCGCCGCGATGGACCGCAGGTTCGCCGCCTCGAAGCCCACGCGCTCGAACTCCACGCGCGCCGCCTGGAGAACCGCGTGCCCGGTGGCTTCCTTCTGGGTAGCTCGAGTTCCACTCTGTGACTTGCGTTTGTTGAACACGTTCAATGAACATGTTTAACGAAACGCCGCGCGAAGTCCAGCCCAGCCGAGCCTCGCCATGGCCAATGGTGGTATGGCCGGGAAATCCCCACTGCGTCTCTCATGACGCATGGACACCCCCGGTTGGGCGCGTGAGGGTCAGTCAGGACAGGCGGCGGTCGAGGCGGCGTTGACGCTGCCGCTGGTGGTTTTTTTGATCCTGGGCACCCTGCAGCTCTTCCTGGCGCTGCAGGCCCGCCTGCTGGCGCAGTACGCCGTCTTCCAGGCTACGCGTGCCGGGAGCATCTCGCACGGGGACTGTGGGCGGATGCAGGACGCGGCGGTGCTGGCACTGCTGCCCTCGTTCCGCTCCTTCCTGGGCCGCGCCACTGCGGGCAGAAGCGCTGCGGACAAGCTCGCCCGTGCCTTTGGTGAGTACAAGCGCAATGACCACCGCTTCCTGGCCCGCAGGGATGCCGGCCATGACGGCAGCATCGTCTGGATCCAGCGCGAGCTAGTTGGCCGCAGCTTCGCGCCCGCCCCTCAGGACCGCGCCTTCGACCGCCCCGGCCACCTCATGCGCCTGGAGACGCGCATGATCTACTGGTTCCCGCTGAAGATCCCCTTCGCCAACTGGGTGCTCAGCCGCATGTTCCTCGCACGGCTGGGGCTCATGGAGTACCACGCGGCCAACCCCCTGATGCTCGCGGAAGAGGACGCCCGCTGGAGACGCTCGCGCAGGGAGACTTTCCGCCTGCCCGCGGCCATGGCCCGCGAGCTGCGGGCCCGCGTGGGGCGTGGGCAGTACACGCTGCCCATCGAGACCACCTTCACCATGCGGATGATGACCCCCGCCAAGTCCCGGCACTTCGCTGCCATGAACTGCCCCTGGTGACCCATGCGCACGCACTTCCTCCGCCGTGGACAGACGCTGTTGCTGTTCGCCCTCACGCTGCTGCTGGTCGCCCTGATGGTGGTGATGACGCTGTCGTTCTCCGTCAAGGTGCGCGAGCGCATCGAGTTGCAGACGGCCGCGGACGCCACCGCCTTCTCCAACGCGGTGGCCACCGCGCGCACCTTCAACAACATCGCCGTGCTCAGCCGCGCGCAGATCGCCCATGGCGTGGCGCAGCTCGGCGCCCAGAGCCTCGTCAGTTGGACCACGCTGTACCGCTCGTACCTGAATGGCACGAAGAAGGCCTTCAAGAACTCCGAGAAGCTCTACCAGTACAACAAGGACTTCGGCTGCCCCTGCGCGTCCTCCAACAAGTTCTGCGCGAAGATGTGCAAGTGCGGCAAGAAGGGCCTAGAGGACTTGAAGAAGCTGCAGGACGAGCTGCAGAAGGAGGATGACCGCGTCGACAAGATCTTCAAGGGCATGGACGCGGCCGCCGGGCGGCAGGTGTTCTTCATGCAGTTGGCCCAGCTCGCGCTCTATGCCGAGCAGCAGGAGGTCTACCGGCGGTTGGTGGACAAGCTGAACAGCCAGGAGCTCGCCGAGCCCATCCTGGACAAGATCGCCGAGGGGGGCACCCGGGGCGAGTGGAGCGCACCGCCGGCCGCGGGCAAAGTCTCCGAGGACGAGGTGAGCGGCGGCGCCCTCTGCACGGACTCGGGCGCGGTGTGCGATCCCTTGCCACTCACGGTGGCGCACGCGGTCAACGCCGCCATGGGCAGCCGTGGCTGGCGCTTCACCACTCACCGCAAGATGGAGGACTACGCCCCGCACCAGCAGAACCTGCTGCGGGTGATACGCCCGCCGGACCACGTCTCCATCGCCCGGGGTGAGGGGACCTCGTTCTTCTCCGAGGGCGACGCCGCCAGCCTGATGCCGCCCTACGCCCCCGCCGCGGCCGCCATGGACGAAGGCAGTGTCAATACCGTCTACAACCACACCGCCCACGGCGGCGCGCCGCCGTGCCCTCCTACGTGGGGCGAGACCATCGGGAAGGAGGACATCAAGGTGGAGCTGAAGGGGGGGGCGAAGCCCGTGCACACGTGGATGGGGGGCAAGGACGACAACGCCCAGGTCCACTTCCTCACCCCTTGCTCCAGCGCGCCGTCCAGCTGCCCGGGAGTGTGGCCTGCCTTCCTGGACTACAACGTGCGCCAGGTGGCCAACGAGAGGAACAACTTCGGCCAGCCCAAGAACTTCGCCGTCATCCGCCGCGACGCCAGCGTGCGCGGACCGGACCCGTGGAACCTGCTCTACAAGCTCGAGTTCACGCGCACCGACAAGTTGGACGCGCGGCTGGACTCGCCGGGCCGCAGCGTCTCCACGGCGCTCTCCACCGGCATCGCCTACTACCACCGCGGCAGCAGCCTCCCCATCTCCGCGCCCGTCATCGGCGGCGATCACTGGAGCGAGCCGCCCAACCTCCTCAACCCCTACTGGCGCGCCACGCTCGTCGCGCCGGATGTGGACAACAAGGGCCCGGTGGATGCGGTGAAAACCCTGAACAGCGCAGGCGCCGGCGAGCACGCCCAGGCTTTCGAGGCCCTGCTGAACCAGGGCTACGGGGGGTATCGATGAAGACCGCCCGTGCCCGAGGCCAGGCCGTGGTGGAGACCGCCCTGGGCGTGACACTCGTCGTCAGCCTGGTGGCCTTCGGCATTTACCTGGCGGAGATCGGCTACCTGTCCCTCAAGGTGCAGGAGGCCGCCATCTCCGCCCTCTGGGATGGGACCGCCGGGAAGATGCACATCATCCCCCTCACCTATTCAAAGGCGGAGAACTCCATGGCCACCGCCGCGAACCGGGCCAAGGGCCGCTATGAGGACTTCAACGGCCTGTCCTCGGTCAACGCCGGCGGCATCACCCAGGTGTTCACCCGGGGCAACAACCTGGACGTCCGCTGCGACATGGGAGAGGGCCCTGGCTTCGGCGCCTCGTTTCCCCTGCTGACGCTCATCTACCGGGACAACGACGGCACCGTCTGCACGGCCGGAGCGGACCTGACCGCGGTCCGCTTCCCCCGCTCCTTTCTGGACCGGGGCCGGAGGGCGCTCTACACGAAGCGGCAGTTGGAGAGTTCGGGCGCCTTCCTCCGGGTATGCGCCGCCGGGCGCGCGGTGAGCGGCACCTGCCGCGGCGGCTACGCCATGCTGGTGGATGACTGGGGACTGGCGGGCCCTGTGGAGACGCCCACCTGCCTCATCCCGAGCCAGTACATGCCCACCCTGCCCTGTCCCAACCTGCCCTTCTATGCCGCGGTGCGCGCCGCCTATGAGCCGGAGGCCCTGATCATCCCACAGAGCGCCAGCGAGCTGGCGGAGGCCGTGCTGGGCATGCCCCCGCCCATCAACGAGCGGCAGTTCTTCATGAGCGCTCCGGGCGAGGAGACGAATTTCATGCAGCTTCCCCCTCTCGCCGAGAAGTCCGGCACCGGCATCTGGCCCACCTCGCCGGGCTCGTTGGTGGGCATCACCACCTTCCCGTATGGCCTCTCCTACCTCAAGCGTCGCGGCAACGGGAATTGCTTCCTCGGAAAGGACTGTGACTGATGATCCGCCCAGCAAGGCTTCCCGGGGCCCTGTGGGTGGCGCTCGGCCTTGGGTTGGCGGCGCCCATGGCCCAAGCGAACCCGGAGCAGTGCGAGGCCCGGTGCGCCACGCGCGCCAGCACGGAGATGGAGAGCTGTCTGGGGCGCTGCCCCGAGGCCGGTGACCCCACCCAGGCCCGCGGAGTCCAGGCCTGCGCCGTGCGCTGCAAGGACCGCTTCGACAGCGCCTTCAACGCCTGCGCCGAGCACTGCCCTCAAAAGGACGGCAGCGCCGATACCCGCGAGAAGAAGCGCCAGCAGCGCAGGCGCCCCCGAGACGAACGCCAGCTCCAGAGGTGAGGATGCGAACACGAGGTGCGAGGTGGGCCGGGCTGGCCCTGTGGGGGGCGCTTCTGGGCGCGGGCGAGGCGGCGGCACAGCGGCTGCCCTTCACCTGGGATGTGCCCCAGGTGGTGGACGCCGTGGACGTGCCGGGCGTGATGATGGCCGACGGCATCCCCGTGCGCATCCACGCGGTGCGCAGCAAGGAGAAGCCCCAGGTTCTGCTCCAGCACCTGGTGGACCGTTTCCTGGCGTGGGGCTTCTTCATCCCCCCCGTGGAGCAGCAGGCCCAGCCCTTCCGCCAGCCGCAGCTCACCGCCTTGGATACGGAGCGGCTCATCTCGTACACCGTCATCCTCCAGCCCTACCCGGATGGCACCACGGCGGTGTACCTGGGCGAGGCGGATCTCTCCCAGCCTCCCACCCGGTCGTCCTCCTTCGCGCCCATCTTCCCCGGCGCTAGCGAGGTGCTGCACAGCGATGTGGAGGCGGCCCGCTCGCTCACCTATTCGGCCGCCGCCAAGCAGCCCGAGGTGGAAACCTTCTACCGAGAGGAACTCGGCAAGGCCGGCTATACGGAGGTGGAGAAGAACCTCTACCGCAACGGCTCGGACGAGCTGCAGGTGATGGTGCGCCCCGCCAAGGGCGAGCAGGTCTCCGTGGTGGTGATCCGCCGCGCGGCCCCAGGGACCGAGCCCGGCTCGGACGACGAGGGCTGAAAGGGCGCCAGAGGCCGACCCGGTGGTGCGCGCGCCGGACAGTGCCGGAGGCGGCTCAGAAAAGGCCCCGCGTCCCTGGCTTGAGGAACGCGGGGCCGTGACACACACCGTCTTGCCCTTCTGGTTGCGCACAGCTACGCGGCGAAGCGTGCCAGTGTACTCCCGACAGCGTTCATCATGGACCTCCGCTACCAGCGGGCCTGACAGAGCTTATGCACCGCTGGCTGGGAAGTTCGGCGGCGGCGTGTTCACGACCTGGCTGGGGTACGACGTGAGCGCCGTGAGGTACGTGTTCGACAGCTCGTGGTTCTCCCAGAGGTACGAGTTGTAGGCGACGAACCACCACTGCTCGCCGACATGGACGTACTGGGTGTTGTCCGCAGCTAAGCCGGTGAGCTGGGGAACGAAGTCAGCAAGGTTGGTGACGCGGAAGGCCGCCGCCACGGCGGTGCTGAACGCAGTGACGAAGTTCTGGTCCCCGGCGTGCAGGCCGCCGTAGGTGTACATGATCGGCGCCGCAGCCGTGTAGGCATTGTTCAGCACGATATCGAGCGACGCCAGCGTGGCGACTCCGCCCCCGAGGCTGTGGCCACACACGTAGAGCGGCAGCGACGTATCCGAGAACCAGGAGATCGCCTCCAACGTGAGCTGGGAGAGGCTCTTCTCCAGGGGCCCTGCGCCCGTATAGAAGTCATACAGGCCCTTGGCGACGTTGCCGACAGCCTGGCCCCCAAGATTTCCCGGCACCAGGCTCCAGTCCATGTCGTAGAAGCCCTCTTCCTTGGTGCGCGTCCCGCGGAATACCACCAGGTTGTGCTGCGGGATGCCGCTGTTCGGCGGTGTTCCGGTGGCCACGTAGCCAAAGAACGTTTTCTTCTCCAACTCGAAGACGTAGATGTCTGGGCCAATGGTGTAGCCCGCGAGCGAGATGGGCGTGCCGTTGTCGTAGAAGTTGTAGGCGGCTTCGACAGCGTTCGCGAAGGCCAGCGCAAGTGTCGGGCTGTACGTGGGGGCGGACGAGGTATTGGCAACAGCACGGGTCTGCATGACGTCTCCCTGGCAAACGAAGGCATCAGCCAAGCAGACCCCGGGAGCGTTGCTCAAGCGTTCTCGACCCGCTGGATGAGCGCCGCGAGCATCGGCTCGACGCCCTCATACCCCGAGCCGCGCCCGGACTCGGGCCTGTCCGGACGCATGTGGAACTCCAGCTCCGAGCGACGCCCCGTGCCGGTCTCTCGGTGGTCGTAAAATTTAGAAATTCTCCATTAGCATTATTTCCTTTTAAAACCAGGATGCGCTGCGGATAGGGTCCGCGGCCATGCGCACCGCTCTACTTCCGTCTCTCACTGCAGCCCTCCTGCTGCTCTCCGCCTGTAACGCCGTGGAATCCGAAGACACTGGCTCCCCGGCGGGAACCGAGGCCCGCAACCTCGGCCAGACGAACGTGGTCCGCCGGCTCATCGGCGACATCGACGGGTTCGGCATCGCCCCCGCTGGGCTCGTTCGCGCCACCCCGTCTCCGCACAACCAGCCAGCCGATGTGGACGGCGATGGCCTCCTGGAGCCCGGGGAGTTTCTGCCGGACTGGAACCGCAACGGCAGCACCGCGGTCGGCGCGGGCGATGACTTCGACTTCCGCTCCGCCGCCGAGCGCACGGCGACCAACGGCGCGCAGTACACCGACCAATCCCGCACCCCTGCCGGGGCCTCGGATGGAATCAACTTCACGTTCACCTTCACCGTCCCCGTCCCAGGTGACAGTGACTACGGCGTCGACCACTACATCAACCTCGTCTTCGGCGACTACGACGTCACCCCCGCGAGCATCCGCGTGGACGGCGTGGTGGTGCCGCTGACCACCCAGGGCGGCGGCCAGGACGGCCTCGTCCAGCGCGCCTACGCCATCGTGCCCTGGTCCGCCATGACGGACGGCCGCGTGGTCATCACCATCATCGCTCCCAATGAGCCGTACCTCGCCTTCGACTACGCGCTGCTCGACACCGACCAGATCGCCGACTGCGACAACGACGGCATCCCCGACACGCTCGACAACTGCCGCTGCACCTTCAACCCGGACCAGGCCGATGCGGACGAGGACAGCGTCGGCGACGCGTGCGACCCCGGCTGCCACGTCAACGCGGACTGCGATGACGGCAACGCCTGCACGGTGGACACCTGCCATGGCGCCACGGGCACCTGCTCGCACGACGGCTCCGCGGGCCTGCCGGTCCGGCTGAACGACTACAACCTCTTCCTCCTCGGGGACTACATCGGTGGCCACGACGTGGTGGGCAAAGTGGCCGCGGGCGGCAACATCACCATGACCGACTTCGCGGTCGGCTCGGGCCTGCCGGACACCGACATCTCCAACACCCTGGTGGCGGGTGGCAACCTCTCCCTCTCCCGCGGCGCCATCTGGGGGGATGCCTGGTATGGCGGCACCTACAGCGGCGACACCTCCGTGATGTCCTACCGGGGCACCGTCTCTCAGGGCACGCCCATCCACTTCACTGCCCGGGGCGCGGAGCTGAGCAACCTGTCCGCCCAGCTGGCCAGCCTCGCCGTCAACGGCACCACGACGCGTGAGTCCTGGGGCGGCATCATGCTGCGCGGCACGGACCCCAGCCTGAACGTCTTCGAGGTGAACGCCAGCGCCTTCACCGGCGCCACGCTGCTCTCCATCGAGGCGCCCGCCGGCTCGCTGGCGGTGATCAACATCCGCGGCGGCTCGGCCACCTTCACGGGCTTCGGCCACTCGTTCGCCGGAGGCATCGACCAGCACGGCATCCTCTACAACTTCGTGGATGCCACGAGCATCCATGCCCAGGGCTACGGCTTCTGGGGCACGGTGCTGGCCCCCAACGCCGACATTGCCTTCACCGACGGCAGCTTCGACGGCGGCATCTACGCCCGCTCCTTCACAGGCAACGCCGAGGGCCACATCAACCCGCTGGACGAGCACAACCTCTGCCCGTCCCAGCCGTGACATTTCGAGCAGGGTCTCACTCATCGTTGGCGGTGAGTGAGACCTCCCGCTCCACCTCGCCCCCGTGACCGCGACCGAATCCGTGTCCCTTCGTTCCCCTCCCGCGTGTCCAAACAGGAAGAGATGAGCCGAGGGCTGAGCCCTGCGGAACTCGAGGAGCTCTACGACCGGTACGCGCCTGGCATGTACCGGAGAGCCCTAAGCCTGCTCGAACGGGAGGCGGACGCATGGGATGCCGTCCAGGAGACCTTCATCCGCATCCTCCAGAACGCGTCGGCGTTCCGGCGGGAAGCCCGGCCGATGACCTACATCTACCGGGTGACGACCAACGTCTGCCTCAACATGCTCCGCTCCCGGAGCCTGCGGGACGTCGCTCCCCAGGAGGCAGGGCCCGAGCCCGAAGTGGACACGCTCGCGCCCTCCGAGTGCCGCGATTTCCTGCTCGAGCTCTCGCGAGAACTCGACGAGCGCAGCCTCACCGTGGCGGCCCTCTATTATGTCGACGAACTCTCCCAGGAAGAGATTGCCCAGGTGATGGGGCTCTCCCGGAAGACCATCGTGCGCGAAGTGAAGCACATCTCCACCCTGGCCCAGACCCTCGGTGAGCCGCGCAAGAGGAAGGGAGCATGGGAATGAGCGAGCACCTGTCGGACCTCGCCCTGGATGAGGTGGCCGTCGGGGGGCCTCGTCCGAAGCACCTGGAGTCCTGTGCCACCTGTCAGGGCCGCCTGGAGCGCCTTCAAGCTCACGCGGAGGCCTCCCGTGCAAACCCTCGCTTCCTCCAGGTTCGCGCCCAGGTGAGGGCGGAGCAGGCCCGGGGAACGAAGCCACGGCCCTCCCGCTGGCTCTCCGGGTGGATGCTCGTGCCAATCATGGCCGCAGCCGCGGCCGTGGTGCTCCTGCTCCCGCGCGGCGAGCAGAAGCCCATCGGAGACGGCCCGCCGGGCATCCGGGTGAAGGGCCCACCCGCGGTGGAGCTGGTCCGGCTGGCCGATGGCGAGGTGAACCCCGTCCTCAGCCAGGGCGATCGCGTCGCTCTGAGGCTCCGGGGCGGCGGTCATCCGTTCGCCCTGATCGTCTCCGTGGACGCCAGCGGCAAGGCCGAGCAGCTCTGGCCTACCGGCGGCACCACGAGCGGCGAACTGGCCGAGGCCCAGATGACACCCGTCTTCGAGGTCACCGAAGGAGACTTCACGGTGCACGCCTTCTACTCGGATGCGCCACTCGAGCTGAACGAGGCCCGCGGCTGGCTGCCAGCGCCTTCCCAGCTTCCCCCAAACGTGGTGCACACCTCGGTGTCCCTGAAGGTGGGGACGCGGGGATGATCGGGGCATTCCTGCTGGCGCTCCTGGCGGCCAGCCCGCCAGCCGAGCCTGGCCCGCGAAGGTTCGCCATCGCCGTGGGTACCAATCAGGGGATCGGCAGTGACGCACCGCTGCGATACGCGGAGCGGGATGCCCGCTCGGTGCTGAGCGTGCTGGGTGAAGCCGGCGGAGTGCGGCCGGAGGACAGCCTGCTGCTGCTCGGAGCCACCGCCGATGAGCTCCGCGCCCGGCTTGCACGCTTCGGAGAGCGCCTCCAGGAGCAGGCGCGTCCGGGAGACCAGCTCTTCGTCTACGTCTCCAGCCACGCGGAAGCGGAAGCGCTGCACCTGTCGGGAACACGCCTGCCCATCCGCGAGGTGGTCCACTTCGTGGAACAGGCTCCCGTGGGCGTCGCACTGCTGGTGGTGGACTCGTGCCAGTCCGGACGCGCAGCGCGGATCAAAGGCCTCAAGCCGCTCCCGGACATCCGCATGAGCGTAGAACAGCCGCAGATCGCCGGACGGATCATCATCACCGCGTCCGCTGCGGACGAGTCCGCCCAGGAGTCGGATGCGCTCGCAGGCTCCATCTTCACCCACCACCTGGTCGCAGCGCTTCGCGGAGCGGCGGACCTGACAGGAGACGGCCGCATCACCCTGGCCGAGGCCTACGCCTACTCTTACGCGCGGACGATCGAGTCCTCGCTTCTGTCACACGCGGGGGTGCAGCACCCCCACTTCCGCTTCGACCTCCAGGGTCAGGGAGAGCTCATCCTCACCTCCCCTGCCACGGCCTCCTCCCTCCTGACGCTCGCCATCCCCGAGCCGGGCGATTGGACGGTGACCACTTCCTCCGGAGAACCCTTCCTGGGGCTGGTGCGCAAGGGCGAGGGAGTGGCGACACTGGCCCTGCCCGCGGGCAGCTACCTCCTGACGACCCGGAAGGAGCGCAGTGCCCTGACGGCACGGGTGGAGGTGCCACCCGCCGGCCGCATCGAGGTGACACGTGACCAGCTCGTGCCGAGCGGGCTGGTGTTCCACCCGATCAAGGGCTCTGCCTCGGGGCGGTGGATGCTGCACCTGGGCCCCGCTCTGGGCCGGCCCCTCGTCTCCACCTTCGGGCCCATGGTGGGGGCCAACACCCAGCTCCAGTACGCTTGGGCGAGTGACGCGCTGAACGTGGTCACGGCCGCGCTGGGCCTGAAGCACGGGCGGCACGAGCAGATGCAGCTCCTGCAGAATGACTTCGAGCTGCGGCTGGGTGTGGGCCGGCTGATGCGAGACCCGGAGGGCCTCCAGCTCCAGCTCTCCGCGGAGCTGGGAGGCTTCCTCGCCCGGCAGTGGGAGCCGGGAACCGGCAACGCCAGCTTCGGCTTCCAGCCGTACACCGGGGCTGCTGGCGCCTTGTGGGTGCCCATCACAGGTCCGCTCCGGTTGACCTTCCTGGGGAATGCCGGCCCCGCCTGGGTCCGGACGCTCTCCGGGCACCACCTGGTGTGGACCTACGGAGGCAGCGTGGGAATGGGCCTGGTCCAATAAGTCCCAGAAAAAATGGCCCGCGTGTCCAAGGGGAAGTCACGAGCTCCTCGAATGAAACGGCCCCAGACACCTTGCCCGGCTCCGGCCCGGCGTCGCGCCCCCCTCCTCCTGGGAGGAACCCTGGCGTTGCTCGCGTGCGATCCGCTTCGCGAGTATCTGGAGCTCGAGAAGCCCCCTCCGGAGCCTCCCGTCCTCACCGTCACCCTGGACTCGACAGCTCCACGGTTCTGCCGCGCGGGCGAGAGCGTGCTGCTCTCCGCCACCGTGGAGGGAGGAACGCCTGACGAGGTGTCCCTGTTCTTGGACGGCAGTCACGTCGTGACGCTCTCGGAGCCGTACCGCTTCACCTTGGATTGCACCACCTCCCCGGAGGGAACGTTCTCCTTCGTGATGAAGGCCCGCCTCGAGACCCGCAGCTTCGAGAGCCCGCCCATGAGCGTGACCGTGGACCGGACCGCACCCGCTGTCCTCGGCTTGAATCCCCAGACACGCTTCCCTTCGGGGAACGAGCCACTGGAGTTCCTCTTCTCGGAGCCCATGGATCCGCGCTCGCTCCAGAGCACCTCCGCCTGGGTGCGTGACGAGAACGGCACGCCGGTGCCCTGCCAGTTGACGCTCGTCGAGAACGGGCTTCGTCTCCGGCTCATCCCCGACCTCCCCCTGAAGCCCCCGGTGACCCTGACCGCCGAGCTGGCTCCCCCCATGCTCACCGATCTGGCGGGGAACCCGCTCCGGGCCGACGAGCAGTTCCCGCAGAGCGTCACCTGGTGGCCCTTCACCCGCACGGGTCCTGCCCCCAGCGAGGCGACCATTCAGGAGGCGGATTTCGCCTCCGACCCTGGGAGGACAGGGCGAGTGCTGGCCTGGACCGAGACCGAGGCCCTGAGGGAGCGACCGCTCCTCGTGGTCGCGCGCTGGACAAAAGAGGGCTGGGAGCCCCTGCCGATGCCTCGGTCGGAGGAAGAGCGCATCCGTGCGGCCATCTCGCCCAGGGTTGCCATGGACAGGGCCGGCCGGATCGTCCTGGCCTGGGTGGAAGGAACTCTTCCTTCCTTCATCTACGTGAAGCGTTTCGACGGAACGGGCTGGCAGTCCCTGGGCACTCCGAGCCCCTCGAAGGGGGGAGAGGTCTCCGGGCTTTCCATGACGCTCGAGACCGACGGCGATCCAATCCTTGCGTGGTCGGATGAGGAAGTCATCCACGTGGCCCGATGGGAGCTCACCGGCTGGAACACCTTCGGTGGACCTCTCGAGGCCAACCCGGAACGAGACACCCCCGCGACCTCTCCGGCAATTGCCACCGAAGCCGACCAGGTGATGGTGGCCTGGTCCGAGATCCCGGTAGGGGAAGCTCAGCCACAGGTCATTGTCTGGGAGTACCAGAACCAGGGCTGGGCGCCTGTCGGCACTCCGCTCGTGGGAGACAGAGCTTCCCGCTCGTCCGCGAAGGAGATCGCTCTCCTGCTGAAAGACTCAAAGCCTCTCGTCGCCTGGTCCGAGGTGTCTCAGGACCTCCGAAGCCACGAGGTCTACTTCTCGCGGAGGGACGGGCTCACGGGGTGGACCCCGCCCGAGGCCTTACAGGCACTGACGGGGAGCTCCCCTCCGGGCACACCGCGGCTCGCGCTGGACCGGAATGGCGCTCCCTGGATTGCCTGGGAGCGTCAGGGTGGGCCCTACAACTTCGAGCACATCGTCTATCGAAAACGTGGCGAGAGCGGCTGGGGGCCCGAGCAGCTCGTAGCCAGGGGATTCCTCGTCAACTTCCAGCTGGACGGCCAGGACACTCCCTGGGCCGCCGTGAGGAGAGGCTGGACGCCAGAGGGAGTGGTGTTGACACGCCCGCAGTGAGCCTTTGGGGAGCAGGGCCCCCAGTGACGGAAGCCCGTCACCCATCCCTGTGCAAGTGCAATTCCTTGCGGCAGTGAAGAATTGAGTTGCAGCTCCATCCCATTACAAGACGGAGTCGAAAATGAAGCGCATGCTGCTCATGGTCGCGATGACCCTCTCTATCGGTGTGTCCTACGCCGGTGACACCTCTTCAGCCAGGGTGAACCCGGTGCCCTCGGATGCCTCCACCGCCAGCCAGCAGCTGGTGTCCCTGCCCCAGCAGGCCCCCTCCGAGGAAATTCCCGCCTGTTTCCCCCAGCCGTGCAGCCGCTGCTACGCCAAGATCAATGCGTGCAAGGAGGCCTGCAATGGCGATCCGGAGTGCATCCTGGACTGCGACAGCTTCAACGAGTGCCAGTACTGCTGCTACTGAAAACAGACATCGAATGAAGAAGCACCACGGCCAATCCCGGCCGTGTATCGACAAGGAGCGAATATGTTCAAGAAGGCAATGACAGGTCTCTTCATGGCAATGGTGCTCTCGCCTGCGGCGGCGCTGGCGGAGAATCTGCTTTCCAACTGCACCCCGGGGGACATCCGCCAGTGCCCGCGGACCACGGACCCGAACTGTTACCAGGAGTGCACCTCCTTCGGGAACTGGACGACCACGTGCTTTTGCGAATCCCCGGCCACTGAGGACGAGCAGGCCTCCCGGCAGGGCGATGAGTCCTCGCGGCTCTGCAGCACTGCGAAGCCGGCGACCCAGCAGACCGAGTCCCGGGCGAACTGATCGCCCAGGTGTCCCGCTGCTGCATCCCTGAAACGCACGGCTCTCCGGCGCGGTCAGCGCCGGGGCGCCGTGTCTCGCTGAAGACAGAGATGAACTCTCTCTCCGCGGCGGGAATCGAACCCGCCGCCCTTGAGGCATCAGCTCAGGTGCACATCAGCCAACTGCACTTGCCCGAGAGGCACTCGCGGCCCGCGGAGCACAGCGCGCCTCGCGCCTTCTTGTTCTGGCAGGTGCCTGCGTTCAAGCCCCAGCCGCAGTACTGCGTCGTCGTGCAATCGTTGTCCCCGTCGCAGATGCACGTGCCGTTCAGCCCGCTGCAGCCATCAATGGCGTTGCACGCCCCGCTCACGCACTCCGCGTTGAAGCGGCACGTGTCTCCGATCAGCTTCGAGTTCGGCGCGTAAGACTTGCCACACGTCATCGGGTACTGCGCCTCGCGCGTCGCCTTCGGCACGTACGCCGCCACTCCGCTCGTGTCGATGTCCAGCGCCGCATCCGCCATCCCCGTGCGCGCGCTGTTCGCACGCTCCCACATCTGGATGAACTTCTCCGCCGAGCCCTCCAGCCCCGTCGTGTTCACCCCCAGGTTCTTCAGGTCCCTCACCACGTCCGGCAGCAGCCCCACATGCGCCAGGCCGTACACGTCGAAGTCCGTCCCCAGCCGCGCCGGACCCGTCTGCCGCTGCTGGTTCATCTGCGCGTCCGCCTCCGCACGGAACCCCGCCGAGCATGCCCCGTAGTTCCCGAACCGCGGCCGCACCTGCTGGATGAACCCGTTCAGGTCCGCGCCAAACCCCATCGGCACCTTCAGGCCCTGGCGGCCGTACTCGTACGCCTGCGCCAGCGAGCGCGTCGACCCGTGGCAGCTGTTCGCCACCGTCGTCTTCGTGTACGTCCGCGTCTCGTCATGCGCCGTGCGCAGACCGAACATGCCGCCCGTCTGCCGCAGGTACTTCACCACCCACGACGGCGTCGTCTTCTCCGTCGCCGCCAGTTCCGGGTTCATCACCTCCCGGAAGTGCCCGTGCGAGATGTACAGCGGGTAGTACGTGTTTGCCTGCGACAGCACGAACGTGTCCTGCACGCTCCGCTCGGACATGTGCGCCACGTCGATGAGCATGCCGCGCGCCATCATCTCCTGCACCAGCGACTTCCCATCCGCCGTCAGTCCCTTCACGTTGCGGCAGCTCGAGTCCACGTCGAACCCCAGCGTGAAGCCGTTCCCCGTCAGCCCGCAGTCCGTGTCGATGTGGCAGTTCTCCAGGAACTGCGCCGCCTGGAAGATGGCGTTGTGCGGCGCCGCCCCGCCAAACCGGTTGTCCAGCTGGTGCACCGGCTGCAACGAGCGCACCCCCAGCGAGTACACCCGGCTCAGCTCCGCTCGCCAGTCCTTCGTCCCGAACAGCTTGCTCGACTCGATGGACAGCACCATCGCCAGCTTGCCCGACGCGATGATCTGCCGCGCATGCGCCGGAGACAGCGCAATCTCCGCCCACGACGTCCGCGCGTCGAAGTCCCGCGCCATCTGCAGCTGCACGTCCACGTCCACCATCTCGTCACACGGACGCTTGAGGTTCTGGTACGGCAGCGCCTTGCAGAGGAACTCGTTGCTCACCAGGGAGATGGTCACCAGCGACAGGCCCCCCTGATACGCCTTCTGCAGCGAGCCCTCCCACGCCTGCTGGTGCGCGATCGTGTCCCAGCGCGGCCACTCGTTCGGCACGTTCATGCGCCCCAGGTGCAGGCCCGTGTCGCCCTCCGTGCCCTCGATCTTCCCGATGAACTCCGAGGCCGCCGCACCGCCCACCCCAAAGAACGCCGAGAGGATGGGCACGCCGCTCAGGTTCACGCTCCCCGAGTTGGGGCAGAGGTTGAGCATGTTGCTCAGGTCCATGCGGACGCGCGCATGATCACTCTCGGGCGCGCCACCGTCGCAGCTCACCAACGTGCCGGTGTGGCTGCCGTGGAACCAGCCGCCGCCAAAGGCCTCCTCCGCGAACATGTGGTGGTGCAGCTCCGCGAAGCCCGGCACCGCCACCTGCTGCGCCACTTCTCCCGTGGGGGCCTCGAGCGAAGCCGAGTCCTGCAGTTCATCCTCTGTCACCGGGTTGCAGCCCTGGCTCAGCGCCAACACCGAGGCGAATGAGAGGGTCAGACAACTCCAGGGGACAAGGCCAGTCAGTCTCCGCATGCGGTGCTCCTTCACATGGCGTGGAAAGCGCCGCACGCGGAAGTCTCAAACTTCGGCCGCTTTTTCAAGGTTTGCCACTTAAGCTGGCAAACCTATTCGATGGCTTGTTTTGGCTCGAAGCTTTGGCAGCTGGGGCCCTCGACCGTTCTGGGAGGGCCACCGCCGCCACCCCGCCCTGACGCGTAAGGGCGGGCACTGCTCTCACGGCTCAGAACCGCTCGATGCTGAAGTCGTCGTCACCGCCCGCGCCCGGAGGCGGAGGCGGAGGACGCGCTCCACCCGCGGCCGGAGGACGAGCCGCTCCACCCGCCGCCTGAGGCGGAGGAGGCGGAGGACGCGCTCCACCCGGAGCCGGAGTCGCCGGCACTCCCGGCCGCGCTCCCGCCGCCGGAGCCGCGCCGGCACCCGGCTGGCCCTTCTGCGCGAACTGCGCCGTGCCCGGCACCGGACGGGACTCGCCCGCCTTGCCGTCGAAGTTGTCCCACTTCGAGTCCGCCGTCCCGCTGATGCCCGAGAACCGCAGCGCGAAGTCGTCCGGGTTCGTCGCCTGCCGGTGCGCCTCCTCGTAGGACACCAGCCCGTTGCGCACCAGCCCCATCAGCGACTGGTCGAACGTCTGCATCCCGTACGTGTCGAAGCCCTGCGCAATCGCGTCGTGGATCTCCTTCGTGCGGTCCTTGTCCTCGATGAGCTCGCGCACGCGCGCCGTCACGCGCAGCACTTCCACCGCCGCCACACGGCCCTTGCCGTCCGCGCGCGGAATCAGACGCTGGCTCACCACCGCCTTGAGCACCGACGCCAGCTGCAAGCGCACCTGCTTCTGCTGGTGCGGAGGGAACGCCGACACGATGCGGTTGATCGTCTCCGTCGCGTCCAGCGTGTGCAGCGTCGACATCACCAAGTGGCCCGTTTCCGCCGCGTGGAGCGCCGTTTCAATGGTCTCGTAGTCACGCATTTCGCCCACGAGAATGACGTCCGGGTCCTGGCGCAGCGCGCTCTTCAGCGCCTGCGAGAACGACAGCGTGTCCACACCCACCTCGCGCTGGTTGATGATCGAGCGCTTGTCGCGGATGAGGAACTCGATCGGGTCCTCCACCGTCATGATGTGGTTGGTCTCGTTCGCGTTGATGTGATCGATCATCGCCGCGAGCGTCGTGGACTTACCCGAACCCGTCGTCCCCGTGACGAGGACGAGACCGCGCTCCTCACCCACAATCTTCTCGAGGATGGGCGGCAGCAGCAGGTCCTTGATGGTCATCACCTTGAAGGGGATGACGCGGAGCACGGCGCCGATGGTGCCGCGCTGCTGGAAGATGTTCACGCGGAAGCGGCCCAGGCCCGGAACTCCGTACGCCAGGTCCACTTCGTTGCTGGCCTTGAACTTCTCCTTCTGGAACTCGTTCATGATGCCGAACGCCATGCGCGCCACTTCCTCCGGCGGCAGACGCTTGCCGTCCTTCAGAGGCACGAGGGAGCCATCCACGCGGAACATGGGCGGAAGTCCGGCCTTCAAGTGAATATCCGAGGCGCCGCCTCGAAGTGCGATCTGAAGAATCTCGTTGAGTTCCATGGTCAGGCCCGAATGCTAGCACCGCCCCAACGCAGGGCGAAGATCCCCCCTCGGCACAAAAGACAACGGCGGAGGCTCCCTGAAGGGAACCCCCGCCGTGGGTTGCTCCACTGAGGAGCAGACAGGCTAGCGCTTGGAGAACTGGAACCGGCGGCGCGCGCCCGGCTGACCGTACTTCTTGCGCTCGACCGCGCGAGCATCGCGGGTCAGGAAGCCGGCCTTCTTCAGCATCGGACGGAACTCCGGGTTGAAGGCGCACAGCGCGCGGGCGATGCCGTGGCGGATGGCGCCCGCCTGGCCCGACAGACCGCCGCCCTTCACGTTCACGGTCAGGTCGATCTTGCCCTTCTGCTCGAGGATCTCCAGCGGCTGGAACAGCACCATCTTGGAGGTCTCGCGGCCGAAGTAGTTGTTGATGTCGCGGCCGTTGATCGTCACGGAGCCGTCACCGGCCTTCAGCCACACGCGGGCGGTGGCCTCCTTGCGGCGGCCGGTGGCGTAGAAACCATTCTCAGGATTGATAGGCATGGGGTTCTGCTCTCTTCAGAAAGGGGGAGAAGGGTTTACGCCTCGACCTCGCGCGCGGCAGGCTTCTGCGCGGCGTGGGGGTGGGTGTCGCCTGCGTAGACCTTGAGCTTCGTCATCATCTGGCGGCCCAGCGCGTTGCGCGGAAGCATGCGGCGCACGGCGTTGATGATGATGTCCTCAGGGTGCCGCGAACGCAGCTTCTCGAGGTTGGTGATCTTCAGCGCACCCGGGAAACCGGCCCGCGGGTGGCGGTAGTACATCTTGTCCTTCTCCTTCGTCCCCGTCACCTTCACCTTGGAGGCGTTGATGACGACGACGTGGTCCCCCGTGTCGATGGACGGGGTGTACGTCGGCTTGTGCTTGCCCTTCAGCAGCGTGGCGATCTGGCTAGCGGCGCGGCCCAGGACCTTGTCCGAGACATCCACCAGGTGCCACTCGCGCTTGATGTCCCCTGCTTTCGCGCTGTACGTACTCTGCGACATTGTGTGCACTCCAAAACTCTGCTGCGGCGCCCGCCTGCGCGAGCCGCCTGACATAGTCGAACCAACCACGGGTCTGCCCTGAATACTCCAGGGTTCAGCCCGGAAAGGCCGACCCTCTTAGGAGGCTCCGGGGGGTAAGTCAAGACCGTGCCGCGCCCCGGGGCCACAAACCCCACGGATCAGCTTCCCCGGGGTCCCCCAGGAGTTCCAGGAGCCGGGCCCCCGCCTGGTCCCTTGGCCTTGAAGCGCTCTTTCAGGTTGGCGAAGAAGTTCTTCTCTTCCACCGTGGGAGCCCCCGTCCGAGGGGCCTCCAGGTCGATCAGCTCCACCGTCTCCGGGGGCAGGTCCTCCAGGAACCGCGAGGGTGTACACGGCACGTCCTTCCCCCGCTTCACCCGGATGGCCGCACGCGTCAGGTACAGATGCTCCTTCGCCCGGGTGATGCCCACGTAGCAGAGCCGGCGCTCCTCCTCCAGGTTCTGGGGCTCACCCTGCATGCCCTTGTGCGGCATCAGGTCCTCCTCCATCCCAATGAAGAAGACCAGCCGGTACTCAAGCCCCTTCGAGGAGTGTACCGTCATCAGCGTCACCCGCCGGTTTCCGCCCGGGAGTTCGTCCTCGTCCTCCTCCTGCCGCGTGTCCAGGCTCAGCCGGTTCAGGTAGGTGAGCAGGCTCGCCTTGGGGCCCTCGCGCTTCTCGAAGTTCTCCAGCGAGGTGAGCACCTGCTCCACCGACTTCACCTTCTTGTCCCCCGAGCTCACCGACACCGCCTTCGCCCGCGCCGCCTCCTTGAAGCCGATCTCCTCCAGCAGGTTGCGCGTCACGTGCGCCAGGTTCCCGCCCTCGAACAGCCCCCGGTAGCGCTCGATCATCCGCAGGAACTCGCGCACCTTCGCCCCCGCCCCCGTGGGCAGATCCTCGTACCCCTCGCTGCGCTCCATCGCCTCCCAGAGCGACACCCCTTGCCCCCGCGCGTGCGTGTGCAGCCGCTCCATCGTCACGTCCCCGATGCCTCGCGCCGGCACGTTGACGATCCGCAGCAGGCTCACCTCGTCCTTCGGGTTCGCGATCACCTTGAAGTAGGCGATGACGTCCTTCACCTCGCTCCGGTCGAAGAACTCGCTGCCACCCACCACCTCGTAGCCAATCCCCTTCTCCCGCAGCGCCTCCTCCACCGGCCGTGCCTGCCCGTTCGTCCGGTACAGCACCGCGATGTCATCCGCCGGAATCCCGTGGGCGATGTGCTTCTCGATCTCCCGGGCGACGTAGCGCGCCTCCTCCTCGTCGTTGGGGCACTTGACCACCCGGATGCGGGCGCCACCGGCCCGATCCGTCCACATCCGCTTGGGCTTGCGCTCCGGGTTCTTCGCGATCACCGCGTTGGCCGCGTCCAGCACCACCTGCATCGAGCGGTAGTTCTGCTCCAGCCGCACTTCCTTCGTCCCCGGGAAGTACGTGTCGAACTGGAGGATGTTCTTCACCTCCGCGCCACGCCAGCTGTAGATGGCCTGGTCGTCGTCCCCCACCGCGCAGACGTTCATCGACTCGCCCGTCAGCAGCCGCAGCAGGTCCATCTGCGCCAGGTTCGTGTCCTGGAACTCATCCACCAGCAGGTAGCGGAAGCGCCGCGTGTACTTCGCCTTCAAGTCCTCGTGCTCGCGCAGCAGACGCGCTGGCAACACCAGCAAGTCGTCAAAGTCCACCGAGCCCTGCGCCTTCAGCGCCAGCTGGTAGCTCGGGTACACGAGGTGGGTGATCAGATCGTAGTCGTCCCCTATCCCCTCGGGCTTGGGCGACGGCGGCTGCCCCGAGTTCTTCGCCTTGGAGATGAGCGTCAGCACCTTGCGCGCGTCGAACGCCCGGTCATCCACCTTGTGGTCCCGCATCGCCCGGCGGATGAGCGACAGCTGATCCCCCATGTCCGCGATAGCGAACTTCTTGGGCCACCCCAGCCGGTGGACGTCCTCGCGCAGCATCTCCGCACCAAAGGCGTGGAAGGTGCACACCAGGACACCCTGTGCGCGCGGCCCCGCCATCTTCACCAGCCGCTCCTTCATCTCCGTGGCGGCCTTGTTGGTGAAGGTGACGGCCAGGATGTTGCGCGCCGAGGCGCCGAACGGCCGCTCGTTGAGCAGGTGGACGATGCGGTGGGTGATCACGCGCGTCTTCCCGCTGCCGGCCCCCGCCAGCACGAGCAGGGGGCCCTCGAGCGTCGTCACCGCTTCGCGCTGTGGGGGGTTGAGCTTCGAGAGGTCCATTGCGCGCCGCGCGGGGATACCTTTTGATCGGTCCCGTGCGCGAAATCAAATCCCTTCTGACCCTGCTGGTGCTCGCCCTCTGTCCGGGCCTGGGTTGTTCATCGGACAGCCGCACCCCCGCCGAGGGCACCCCCGAGGCCGCAGCCGAGGCCGCCGCCCCGCTGCCCACCATCTACTTCAAGGACCTGGCCCCCTTCCTTCCCGAGAAGCTGGAGGGCTTCACCCACAGCGGGACTGAGGGCTCCACCGGTAAATACGGTGAGGTCTCCATCAGCGAGGCCGAGCGGACCTTTATCCGAGGTGAGGACCGCGAGGTGAAGGTGCGCATCGTAGACACCACGCTGGGAGGAAAGATCGCCAAGTCCATCCGTGCGGCCGCCGAGGACGCCAAGCGCAAGCCGGAGAGTGACCCGACGGCCCCCATCTTCTGGGATGCGGCAGTGGGCTTCGTGCGGTACGACCCGTCCGAGGTGACGGCCGAGGCGAACCTGCTGGTGGGCGACCGCTATGTGGTGGCGGTGACGAGCCGCGGCTTCCCCGGCACCGTGGAGGTTCGGCGGGTGGCGCGTGGCATCGACCTCGCGGGGCTGGCCCGACTGCGCTAAGTCCCCGTGTGACTCGAACACGGAAGGAGTTGCCCGAGTGAAGGAGAAAGGAACGCGCGCCGCCCCCACGCCGGAGTCGATCTCCGAGGAAAAGGCCGCGCGAGAGGCGGTGGCGGCACTGGGCAAGCGGGAGTTCATGGACCAGTTCCAGAAGCTGGCCAAGGGGTTCGCCGCAGACCCGGGTAACCCCGGCTCGTACTCGTGCGAGGGCTGTCAGCGCTGCGCCAACTGCATGTTCTGCAAGGACTGCGACAGCTGCTACCACTGCACCCACTGCGTGCGCTGCGAGCTGTGCAACAACTGCTCGCACTGCGTGGACTCCAAGAGCTGCCACGCGTGCGCCTACTGCGTGCAGTGCGAGAACTGCACCGGCAGCGCCTACCTGCTCCTCTGCAAGAACCTGCAGGACTGCAACTACTGCTTTGGCTGCGTGGGCCTCTCGAAGAAGGACTTCCACATCCTCAACGTGCCCTTCTCGAGGACGGAGTACTTCAAGGTGGTCGGCCGGCTGCGCAAAGAACTGGGCGTCTCCTGATGAGCGCCTCGGCTCAACCCACCCCCGCGGGGCCTCCTCCCAAGTGGCTTATCCCCACGCTGGGCGGCCTCGTCGTCACGCTGGTCCTGTCGCGGCTGGTGGTCTTCGACGATTTCCTCCTGCAGGAGCGGCGCGGGGTGCTGCATGTGCTCGTCCACGCGCTCTTCGTCGGAGCGCTGGTGGGCGTGCTGGTGGGGCTGGTGAGAGCGGTGCGCTGGGTGCGGCTGAACCGCCTCTCCCGGGAGTTTCCGCACCAGGCCTGGCTCTGGGAGTTCCCCCCCAAGGCCGAGCTGGTGGATCAGCAGCTCACCACCGTCACCCGAGACCTGCTGGGCCTGGCCTTCCTGGCCCCCTTCCTGCTCTTCTTCAACGGTGCCGTCGCCTCGCTCGCGTTCGCAGAGGATGTACCAACTGCCGTGCCCCTCCTCTTTGGCGCGTTCATCCTTGGGCTCGACGTGGTCATCGTTCGGAAGGCCGTCATCCCGACCTTCACCGCGCTGCTGGCCCTGCTGCGCTACGGACGGACCCGCCTGCGCCTGTCGCAGTTCCCGCTGCTGCCAGACACAGAGACCGAGGCGGAGCTGCTCCTGCCCCGCGGCCGGGAGAAGCTCTCGAACGTGCGCGCTGTGCTTCGGCGGGTGCGCGAGCGGAGGGTCACGCGGGGCTCGGGTAAGAACAAATCGACCGAGACGGTCCGCGATCGCGAGTACATGGACGCCCTGCGCATCGAGGCCGAGGAGCAGGAGAGCCCGGACAGCATTTCCTTCGTCCTGAAGGTGCCCGCGATGGAGCCCGGGCACTCCACCGATCTCAGCAACTCCTACCGCTGCCTCTGGGAGCTCCAGCTCACCGCCGACGTGCCGGGGCTGGACCTGGACGTCACCTTCCTGCTCCCCGTGTACTGGGTAGCCGAGGAGCTCAGGCCATCTTCTCTCGGAGCGCCCGCTCCTCGGTGATGGCGCGCCCCACGGCCGGGCGAGCCTTCATCCGGTCGAGGTACGCCTTCATCACCGGCCAGCGCCCCAGATCGATGCCCGCCGCCCCGCACCAGTTCAGCGTCGTCACCAGGTAGGCGTCCGCCACGGTGAAGCCTGTGTCGAGCAGGAATTCGCGGCCGTCCAGGTGCTTCGACAGGAAGTCGTACTTCGCGGGCGCCACCTGCTCGCGCACGAACACCTTGGCCTCGGCCGGCCATTGCGGCGAGAAGATCGTATAGAAGATCTGCTTGTGGACCTCGGTGCTGATGTAGTTCAGCCACTGCTGGAGCTGATAGCGCTCGAGCGTCCCCGCCTTCGGCGCCAGTCCCCGCTCCGGCTTCAGATCCGCCACGTACTGGAGCACCGCCGGGCCCTCGGTGAGCAGCACGCCCTCGCGCGTGCGCAGCGCCGGCACCTGCCCCTTTGGGTTGATCTGGAAGTAGTCCCCGCCGTCCGCCATCTTCTTGGTGACGACGTTCACCATGTGGAACGTCGCGGGCTCGTCGAGCTCGTACAGCGCGATGCGCGTCGCGAGCGAACAGGTCATCGGACAGAAATAGAGTTCCATGGAGGCTCCTAGAGCAGGTGCGGCCTACGGCTTACCGAAGTCCTGCGTCCAGTAATGCGTGTAGGTGCTGCCCGAGCGCGGGTAGTACCCCACGCCCAGGTGCTTGAAGGTACCATTCATGATGTTGGTGCAGTGCCCCGTGCTGGCCATCCAGCCGTTCACCACGGCGAGCGCCGTGGCGTGCCCGGCTGCGATGTTCTCCCCCGCCCCCGTATAGCTGTAGCCCGCTGAGGTGATGCGCTGCCACGGCGTGGAGCCGTTCGAGCCCGTGTGGCTGAAGAAGTTCTTGTCCCCCATGTCCTTCGAGTGCTTGCGCGCCGCACAGCGCAGCTTCGTGTCCAGCGTCAGCGCCGCCACCGGCGGATTGTACACCCCGCCACACGTGGCCCCCGCCGCGCGCTTCTGGTTCACCAGCGTCAGCACCTGGTTCTCGAGATCCGTGTACGCCGTGGGCCACGTCGCCACGTCATCGCAGTACGCCAGCGCCGTGAGCTCCCGCTCCACCGAGGACTGCTCGCGCTGCACCTGCACCGCCTCGCCCAGCTCGCCCTCCTCCCCAGCCGCCAACTCCTCTGCTCCACAGCCAGCAACCAGCACTGCTCCGGCCACCAGGGCCACTCCACGGGTCCAGTTCATTCGTCGGCCTCCTTCTTTCGGGTTTGACTTATTATCCGGGACTTTGTGCCCGGGTGATTGCACGGCGAGGGAGGCGGCGTCAAAGCCCCGTCTCATCTCTGTGCCAGAGGGTCTCGCGCGGGGTTTGTGGAAGACTGCGGTTCCTATGCGTGGCGCCCTTCGTTCATCGCTCGTGCCCCTGTTTTTCCTGCTCTGTGCCTTCGGCGACGCCGCCGCGAAGGCCCCCAAGAACAAGGCCTTTGCCGAACGCACTCCCGATGAGGCCCGCGTTGAGCGCGTCCTCCAGTCGCTCTCCCTGCGCGACAAGGTCGGCCAGTTGCTCCTCGCCTATCCGCAGATCAGCAAAGAAGGTGCCACCGAAGTCGGCGGTGTGCTCTTCGTGGGAGCCACCCTCCGGAAGATCGATGCGGCCAAGGAGCGCATCCGCTCCTCTCGCCAGCGCGCTCGCATCCCTCCCTTCTTCGCCGTCGACATCGAGGGCGGCAGCTTCAACCGCCTCAACCGCCACCCCTCCCTCCAGGCGCTCCCGCTCGCGAGAGAGCTCGCCAACCTGGAGGAGAAAGAGGTGGAGGCCTGGGGCGTCCGCGTCGGCAAGGCCATGCTCGAGGTCGGCCTCAACATGAACCTCGCCCCTGTGTTCGACGTCGCCCCCTCCGGCCACATGTTCCGCAATGGCCGCGCGTTCTCCGGCGACCCCGAGGTGGTGAAGAAGAAGGCCTCCGCCTTCGCCCGCGGCCTCGCCAAGTCCGGCGTGGCCGCCATCGGCAAGCACTTCCCCGGCTATGGCGATCTCGACTCCGACTCGGACCACGAGCGCGCCACCGTGGACTGGGATGAGGCCCGCGTCCGCGCCGAGGCCTCCGTGTTCGGCTCCGCCTCGCCCTTCCTCGGCGGCGTCATGATGTCCAACGTCGTCTACTCCCAGTTCGGCTCCAAGCCCGCCATCCTCGAGCCCGCGCTCGTCGCCCTCGCCCATGAGAGCGGGTGGATCACCGTCACCGATGACGTGGCCATCCGCGCCCTCGCCGAGCAGATCGGCGCCGAGCGCGAGGAAGTGGTCCGCCTCGCCTTCCGCGCCGGGAACGATCTCATCCTCACCACCGAGCCCCCTGACTGGACCGGCGGCCTGGACTACTTCGGCATCCTCATGAAGCTGGCCCAGTCCGAGCCCCCCATGGCCGCCCAGCTGGACGCCGCCGTCCGCCGCGTCTTGCGCCTCAAGGACCGGCTCGGCCTGCTGGATGGCATGTAGGCGGGCACCCAGTCACCCCACCCCGCCGTCCCTCTGGAAAACAGAGCCCCTCCTCCGTTAGGGTGTCGCCCACCTGAGGAGCGCTGCAACGGGGTTCCCCGCCAGGCTCAGGTTCTGCAACGGCGCTCGCTGACTCGTGGCTGCAGGCACGGGAGGCGAGCCCCAGAGCCCGCCCTCCGCTCCTCCAGCCCCGGACACAGGAGCAACCATGAGGGCTGTCACCGACTTGAAGAACTTCACCGATTACCGCGTTGCCGACATCAAGCTGGCCGACTGGGGCCGCAAGGAGATCGCCATCGCCGAGACCGAGATGCCCGGCCTCATGGCGATCCGCGAGGAGTTCGCGAAGACGCAGCCCCTCAAGGGCGCTCGCGTCGCGGGCTCGCTCCACATGACGATCCAGACCGCCGTCCTCATCCAGACCCTGGAGGCGCTCGGCGCCGAGGTCCGCTGGGCCTCGTGCAACATCTTCTCCACCCAGGACCACGCCGCCTCCGCCATCGCCGCCAACGGCACCCCCGTCTTCGCCTACAAGGGCGAGAACCTCGACGAGTACTGGGAGTTCACCCACCGCATCTTCGAGTTCGGGGACAAGGGCCCCAACATGATCCTCGACGACGGCGGGGATGCCACCCTGCTCGTCCACCTGGGCATCAAGGCCGAGAAGGATCTCTCCGTGCTCGCCAACCCCGGCAGCGAGGAGGAGATCTCCCTCTTCAACTCCATCAAGAAGCGCCTGGAGAAGCAGCCCGGCTGGTACTCGAAGATCGCCAAGGAGATCAAAGGCGTCACCGAGGAGACCACCACCGGCGTTCACCGCCTCTACCAGATGGCCAAGGAGGGCAAGCTCCTGTTCCCCGCCATCAACGTGAACGACTCGGTCACCAAGTCCAAGTTCGACAACATCTACGGCTGCCGTGAGTCCCTGGTGGACGGCATCAAGCGCGCCACCGACGTGATGATTGCCGGCAAGGTCGCCGTCGTCGCCGGCTTCGGCGAGGTGGGCAAGGGCTCCGCTCAGGCCCTGCGCGGGCTCCAGGCTCAGGTGTGGGTCACCGAGATCGATCCCATCTGCGCCCTGCAGGCCGCCATGGAGGGCTACCGCGTCGTCACCATGGACTACGCCGCCGAGCACGCTGACATCTTCGTCACCGCCACCGGCAACTTCCGCGTCATCACCCACGAGCACATGAAGCGGATGAAGAACAACGCCATCGTGTGCAACATCGGCCACTTCGATAACGAGATCGATGTCGCCAGCCTCAAGCAGTACAAGTGGGAGAACATCAAGCCCCAGGTCGACCACATCATCTTCCCGGACAACAAGCGCATCATCCTGCTGGCCGAGGGACGCTTGGTGAACCTGGGCTGCGGCACCGGCCACCCCAGCTACGTGATGAGCTCCTCCTTCGCCAACCAGGTGCTCGCCCAGGTGGAGATCTTCGCCAACCCCGGCAAGTACCAGCCCGGCGTCTACATGCTGCCGCGCCACCTGGATGAGAAGGTGGCCCGCCTCCAGCTGTCCAAGCTGGGCTCCATGCTCACCGAGCTCTCCGAGGAGCAGGCCAAGTACATCGGCGTGCCCAAGCAGGGCCCGTACAAGAGCGACCACTACCGCTACTAGGCCGCCCGCCTGAATTCGGGCCGAAATTCGGGCCACCCTCCCCAGGGTGGCCCTTTTTTGTGTCTGTAACCCCCTGAAACTCCTGGAATTACAGCACGACGCAACTCCTTGCCTACATGTCAGATAATTCAGGTGCGCGCCCACAAAAGCGCCTGGGAGATGACCATGCTGAGCAACGCCGGAAAGCTGATGGTGGTCGCGGTGGCCCTCTTCGCTACGGCTTCGGGAGCGGCTCCGCTGGCGCTGTGGGTGGGGCAGACGACGTTCCTCGGCTTCCCGAGCAAGGGCAGCAAGGTGGAGCTGACGGACTCCTCCGTGGTGGAAGTGGCCACCCTGAAGAACGGCGTGGAGATCCGCGCCAAGCACCCCGGCGTCAGCCAGGTGACGCTGCGGCTGCGCGGCGGGGAGACGCACACGTTCGCCGTCCACGTCACGCCGAGTGGAGCCGAGGTCTACACCGTGTCCCGCTCCGAGCGGGAGCACGCGGGGTTCTCCCTGTCCCCCGCTCTGGTGGCCAGCCCGAGCCGCACCGCCCAGGCCGCCCAGCCCGAGAAGCCCAAGGCCGGCAAGAGCACCGTGCGGACCGCCGAGCGCGATGTAAAGGCAGTGCGCCCGCGCGCCTGATCCGGCTGTACCGAGGGCCGCGGCGTGGGGGTTCCACCAGTGGACGTCCCTCTCACCTCTTCTTGTCCACTCGTGACAATTTTGTAAGCCTAAGGGCTCTTCCACCCGTGAGTGTGCAATGCCGTCAGGCACACACCTCCTGTCCAGCCCCTATGATGCTTCGGAGAGAGGTGTTCCCACGCTAGGACATTCCGGCACAGAGGCCGCCGCGCGGCTGCGCATCCTGGTGGAGCTGTCCCGCCAGTTGGCCGAAGCCAAGCCCGACATCGAAGTCATCCTGGATGCCGTAGCCCGCCATGTCGTGGAGACGCTGGGGGATGGCTGCGCCATCTACCTGGCAGCGGACGACTCCAGGCTGGAGGCTGTCACCATCCGCCACCGGCTCCCCGAGCGACAAGCGGTGATGGAGCAGATCAACCATGAGCGCCCGCTGCACGAGGGCGAGGGGTTCGTAGGCAAGGCGCTCGCCTCGGGCAAGGCCATCTACCTGCAGGACGCCGATCCCATGTACGTGCGCAGCGTCGTGCTGCCCGAGCACGTGCCCTACCTCGACAACGTGGGCGTGCGGAGCCTGCTGGTGGTGCCCCTTGCGGGCAAGAGCCGCGTCCACGGCGCACTCTGGCTGGCGAAGGATCCCGGCAGCCTGCCCTACACCCAGGCGGACCGAGAGCTGATCGAGGCCATTGCCGACTGCGCGGCCCTGGCAATGGACAGCGCGCGGCTCCACAACGAGCTGAACACGGATCGCGGCCGGCTGGGCGAGGCCGCCCTGCGCACTGCCCGGCTGCAGGAAGTCACCGCGGCGCTCTCCGGGGCCGCCACGCCCGAGGAGGTGGCGGACATCGTCGCCCACCTGGCCCTGGGCTCCATGGAGGCCGCCGCGGGCTCGCTCGTGCTGCCCAACGAGGCGCGCACCCACCTGGAGATCGTCTCCCACGTGGGCACCCACTCCGTGCTGGTCAAGCGCTTCCAGAGCCTGCCCGTGCTCGCGGACAACCCCGTGGCCAAGGCCTTCCGCGAGGGCCGGGAGCTCTTCTTCGAGGACCTGGAGCGCTACAGCGCCGCTTACCCCCACCTGCGAGAGATTGCCGTGGCGGCCGGCTACGAGGGCGCCGCCGCGCTGCCCCTCAAGGTCCGCAACGAGGTGCTCGGCGTGCTGTGGGTGCGCTTCTCCACACCCCGGACCTTCGACGCGGAAGAGCGCAAGCTCATGTCCAACATGGTGGCCCAGAGCGCCCAGGCCCTGGAGCGCTCCCGGCTCTACACCCGCGCCCAGCAGGCCGTGGCCCAGCGCGACGAGTTCCTCTCCGTGGCCGCGCACGAGCTGCGCACGCCCCTGTCCGCCATGAAGCTGCAGATTCAGTCCCTGCAGCGCAAGCTGGCCCGCCCCGCCCTGAGCGAGGAGGAGCGGCCCCATCTGGCCGCCAAGGCCGACGCCGTGGCCCGCCAGGTCCAGCGCCTGGAGTCGCTCGTCACCGACTTGCTGGACTTGTCGCGCATCACCGCCGGCAAGCTGGCCCTCCGCATGGAGGAAGTCGATCTGGTGGAGCTCGTGCGCGAGGTGCGCGACCGGATGGCGGACGAGGTGGACCGGGCGGGTACCTCGCTCACGGTGCACGCCACCGGACCGCTGCTGGGCATGTGGGACCGGGCCCGGCTGGATCAGGTGCTCTCCAACCTGCTGAGCAACGCCCTCAAGTACGGCAACGGCAAGCCCATCGTCGTCAACGCCCGCGCCGAAGGCTCCCAGGTGGTGCTGGCCGTGCATGACCAGGGCATCGGCATCCCCCTGGAGGACCAGACCCGCATCTTCGAGCGCTTCGAGCGCGCCGTGCCCGGCCGCAACTACAGCGGGTTCGGCGTGGGGCTGTGGATCTGCAAGCAGATCGTCGACGCGCTGGGCGGCACCATCCGCGTGCAGAGCCAGCCCGGACAGGGCTCCACCTTTGAAGTGATTCTCAAAGGGCTCGAACGTAAAGCGCCTTGAGGTACTCCGTCTCCGGCAGCCCCGCGAGCACCGGGTGATCCAGCCCGGCGCCGCGCCGCTCCAGGATTTGCACGGGGCGGCGCGCGTCCTCGGCGGCGGAGATGACCATCTCCTCGAAGGCCTCGCGCGTGAGCTTGCCGGAGCACGAGCAGGTGACGAGCAGCCCCTCAGGCTTGAGGCACTTGAGGGCGCGCAGGTTCAGCTCGTGGTAGGCGCGCAGCGCCGTGGCCAGGCCCTCGCGGCGCTTGGCCAGCCCCGGCGGATCCAACACCACCGTGTCGAAGCGGCGCCCGGAGTCCGCGAAGCGCCGCAGCACGTCGAACGCGTTGCCCGTCTCCACCGTCACGTGCGAGCGCCCGTTGCGCGCGGCGTTCTCCCGGGCGCGCTCGGCCGCCTTCGCGTCCTGCTCCACCGCCAGCACCGTGTCGCACGTGCGGCTGAGCGCCAGCGCGAACCCACCGTGGTAGCTGAACAGGTCCAACGCCTCGCCTCGGGCCAGCTCTCCGGCGCGCAGGTGGTTGTCCACCTGATCCAGGAACGCCCCCGTCTTCATGTCGCCAAGCAGATCCACCTCGAAGCGGTTCTCGCCCTCGTGGTAGGTGAAGCGCGCCTCGCCCGCGCCGTGCAGCAGCGTCACCTCGCGCTTCAGGCCCTCGAAGTCCCGGCCCGAGGCGTCGTCCCGGCACACCACGTGCGTGGCCCCGGTGAGCTCCACCAACATCTTCGCCACGAGCTCCTTGCGGGCGTCCATGCCCTCCGAGAGCGTCTGCAGCGAGAGCCCCGCGCCATAGCGGTCCACGAAGAGGCCCGGGAGCAGATCCGCCTCGCCGTGCACCAGGCGCAGGCCGTCGCGGTGCTTGAGCGGCGCGCGGCGGGCCAGGGCCGCCTCCAGGCGGCGGCGGAGGAAGGCCTCGTCCACCGGCTCCTCGGCGTGCGGGCGGCGGGTGAGCAGGCGCAGCGCCAGCGGCGAGCGCTGGGCGTAGAAGGCTTGGCCAATCGGGTTGCCTTGCGCGTCCACCACCGCCACCACCGCGCCACGCGCGTCCGTGGCAGGGGGCTCGGCGAGCTCGGTGCGGTAGAGCCAGGGGTTGCCTCGGCGCAGGCTCTTGGCGCCCTTCGGGCTGACGCGGGCAGTGGGCAGGGCTTTGGGGGCCATAAAGGGATTCACTCCAGGCCGCGCGCGGCCAGTTCCTGATCGTCCTCGCCGCGAAGGTGCCCCACCTCGTGCAGCAGCGTCACCTGGATCTGCTCCTGGAGCTCCTCCGGGGTGCGCACCGCACGCGCCAGGTTCCGGCGGTAGAGCACCACCGAGCGGCACGGCGTCTCCGTCCCGTCACACGGCTCGCCCAGCGAGGGGCCTCGGAACAGGCCCAGGATGGTGGGCGACAATGGAGGCGCGCCGGAGAGCAGGTCCGCCTCGGCAGGCAGCTCCTCGGCGGTAACGGGGATTCCCTCCAAGTCCTTGCGCATGTCCTCGGGCAGCGCCGCTACGGCGTCCGCCACCGACTTGCGGAAGGCTTCCTCGGTGGGCAGCGGCGGCGGGGGGAAGTCCTCCGGGGACATCTCGCGGGCCTTGTCGAAGTGCTGCTGGGCCTGCTTCCACTTGCCCTCGCGCTCCAGCAGCAGCGCCAGGTGGTGGTGCGCGTGCGCCCCGTGCTCCGGATCGCGCTGCAGCGCCGAGAAGGCCTCCTTCGCCTCGGAGAAGCGGCACAGCTCGAAGAGGGCCAGGGCCCGCTCGTAGATGGCCTCGCGGTTGTGGGGCTCCCGCGCCAGCACGATGGAGGCGCGGTTCAAGGCCTCGGAGGACTGGCCCAAGTCATTGAAGGCCATGGCGGAGATGAGGGCGAACTGCACCACCACCTCGGGCGGCTGGCCGGGCCTGGACAGGCCGCGCTCGGAGTAGAGCAGCCCCAGCTCGTCATGCTCGCGAGAGGAGGACAGGTTCACGGCGTACAGGTGCGCGGCGCCCAGCAAGGCCTCGGGCTCGTCCGGGTTGATGGCGAGCGCGTGGGCGAAGGCCAGCTGGGCCTCGGGCACCCGGTTCAGCGCGGAGAGGGCCATACCGCGCTCGGCGTGGGCCTCGGCGCTGTCCGGCTCCAGAGCGGCAGCCTGGGCGGCGCAGGAGAGCGCTTCCTCGTAACGCTCCTCGTCGTAGTAGCGCTGGGCCGCCTCCAGCGGAGCGCTGCCCTCGGAGTTGCAAACAGGGAGCGGGGCCGGAGGCGGCGGGGCGTCGTTCTTCGCGGAGGGAGCCGGGGCCACTGGCGAGGGCGCGGGCGCGGGGGTGGATGCGGAAGTGTCCGCGGGGGCTTCGGACGCAGGGGCGGCCGGAGCAGGCTCCGAGGAGCTCCGCTGACAGGCACCGAGAACGAGGAGGAAGAGGGCGAACAGCCTGCGCCGCGACATGGAGCCGCCAGGGTACGGCATCGCCCGGGGCACGGGAAGAATCGTCGCGCCTGCCTGCCTGGTGTGGGAAACCTCCCAGGCCCGGGAGTCTGGTCTAGGGTGCGCTCCATGAGACCCCTGATTCTGGCGTCCACTTCGAGCGCTCGCCGGGCGTTGATGGATGGGCTGGGCCTGCCGTACCGGGCCGAGTCCCCTGGCGTGGACGAGGACGTGTCCCCCACGCTCTCGGCGCGCGAGGCGGTGCAGGTGTTGGCGGCGCGCAAGGCCCAGGCAGTCCACGCCCGCCATCCGGAGGCGTGGGTGATTGGGGCGGACCAGCTCGTTCAGGTGGGGAATGAGGTACTGGCCAAGCCTGTGGACCGGGATGCGGCGCGGAAGCAGTTGGGAAAGCTGCTGGGGCACACACACGACATCTGCACGGGGGTGTGCCTGGTGGGCCCAGGCGGGCACCTCGCCGAGACCCTGGAGGTGTCGCGGCTCACGTTCTACCCTGTGGACGCAGAGGAGTTGGAGCGCTACCTGGACCTGGGCGAGTGGGAGGGGTGCGCAGGGAGCTACCGCGTGGAAGGGGCGGGACAGGCCCTGCTGGCACGGCTCGTGGGGGACCGGACCAACGTGCAGGGACTGCCCATGCTCACGGTGGTCCGAATGCTGCGCGAAGCTGGGTTCTCGTTCTTCGAGCCGCGGAATCCCTGAGCCTCAGCTCGACAGCTCTGCGAGGATTTCTCGGTAGGCGGCGCGCGCCTTCTCCAGCTCGCCCGGCTTGAAGCTCACCGCCGCCACCACCGGGTGCCCGCCTCCGCCGTAGCGCCCGGCAATGGCCGCCAGGTCATGCTTGCGCAGCTCCGGCCGCCACGGATTCGAGCCCAGCGACACCTTCGCCCGCCCCGGCCCCTGCCCCACCCACAAGGTGTAGCGCGCGTCCGGGTACAGCGAATACGCAATGAACTTGTTCAGGCTGTCCACGCCCTCGTCCGCCAAGTCGAAGAACACCACGCCGTTCTCGTAGCGCGCCTTGGAACGCACCTGCTCAATGTTCCGCTGGTGGCGCTCCAGCAGCGGCGCCAGCGGCCCGGCAATGAGCGGCGAGGCCGCAATCTGGGCCAGGGACTCCGTCTGCATCCGCTGAATCAGCGTGGGGATGAGGTCCGGCGACTTGTTCGCCTCCAGCACCGTCATGATGCGCAGCGCGGGCTCTTCCAGTGCCACCGCCATCTGCGGGCTGGGGAACTGCGCCCCGTCGATAATCTCCGCCCAGTGGATCAGCTCCGACAGCCCGGAGGCGTCCCACCCGAAGCGCTCGCGCGCCACATCCGCCAGGTACTTCGTGCAGCTCTTGCGGTGCGCATCGTGGAACTTGCGTCCGCCGGTGTCCGCGCGGAAATGCGCCTCGTCCCCCGGCTGCTGGAACGCCGAGGCGTGGTGATCGAACCACCACGTCAGCCGCGCATCCTGGCTGTACCGGAAGTCCACAATCGCGTTCTCGTCCCCGGTGAACACCGCCGGATCAATCCCCTCGGCGCCCGGCTTGTGCGTCAGCCCCCGGTACGTGAACGCGGCATCCGGGCGGATGCGCTCCCGGTAGAAGCGGGTGAACACCGCCGCGCTGGCGGCTCCGTCAAAGCAGTTGTCGTGGAAGAGGACCTGGACGTTCATGGCCCTCTGCCTTTACTGCAACGCCAGCCCGGAGCCCACCGCCACGAAGACCGTCTCCCCACTGGCCGACTCCGGGGGCGCTACCACCACCGCGAACCCCACCCACCGCCCATCCGCCAGCTTTCCGCACGCGAACGCCCCGCGAGCCCCCGTGGCCGTGCGCAGCGCGTACACCCGCCCTTTGCCTCCCAACGCCTGCGGCGGAGGCCTCGAAGAAGGCGGACTGTCCGCGGCGCCGCCAAACGCCACGAGCAACTGCTGGCAGCCGGCCGCCTCCTGCGCGCTCCCCTCGCGGTCCACCCACAACGCCCCGTAGCGCCCGTGCGCCGCGTCACCAAACCCCACCCCGCCGCCCGTGAGCGTCCCCGCAGGCATGGACAGATGCGGCGCGAGCTGCTCGCGCGTGAGCCGGCTCCAGCCGTCGGGCAACTCGAGCGAATAGCCCAGCTCCCGCCCCACGAGCCGCTGGCGCGCCCCACCGCCCCCCACGCTCCCCCCCACCGCCAGGAAGACCACCCCGAGCAGTGCCACCCCGCTGCCCAACCCCAGCCCCGCGTAGCGGCGCACCGGGCTGGGCTCGCCCACCACCATGGCGAGCGCCACCGCCGCATGGGCCACGTAGGCCAGGTGCACGGGCGCCAGAGGCGCGGCCCGGGCCAGCACCGCCGCCACTCCCAGCTGCAACAGCATGCCCCCCTGCGCCAGCAATTGGGCCGGGCCCAGGTTGAGCAGCAGCACCACCCCCAGCACCAAATCCAACACCACCAGCCCGTAGGCCCAGAGCGGCTCCTGCAGGTTCCCCACCACGCCCCCCACCCGGAGGAACCACGCCACCGCCCCCACGAAAAACACCGCCGCGATGGGGCCCGGGTGAGCCGTCACCTCGCCCGTGAGGTTGCCCCCGAACACCGTCTGCTCCATGTCCACGTCCGCCTCGCGCCGCTTGTCCACCCGCTGGCGCTGCGCCCGCTGGTACATGGGCAGGAAGCTGAAGGGCTCGCCGCAGGCGGGGCACGCTTCCGCGCCCGCGGGGATGGGGCTGTGGCCACACTTCGGGCAGAGGGTCTCTGGCATGGGGGCTCTCGGGAACCTCCTACCTGTTACCACCTGAAACCCCTGCATGAAACGTCGAACCCTGCGCGGCAAATTGAACGAAAAGTGTGAACGAAATGCGGCACCGCGGCCGTGGTTTCAGGCCACGGTGTGGCAATCCTCCCCTGCTGTAGCGCCAAGGGACACCGTAAGTGCCCGATTCTTCACACTTCCTCTGACCTGACGGGTCTGGCGCAGTGTTTGCTTTCTGTGGAGGAATCCCCACCGGTGAACAACCCGTCGGGTTTGATGGAGGAGCCCCATGGCCAAGACGGCGACAACACGAAAGGGCAGCCCAGTCCGGCGCCAGGGGCGGCGGGTGCTCCCCACGTTGCGGCGGGTGGCGCGGCAGGTGAAGGCCGCTCGGGGGGTGAAGGCCCCCGTGGCGCGGCCCGAGCCGCTCACCCTGGGAGAGCTCATCGCCGCCGCCTTCGACACGGCCGGCGGAGAGCTGGCCGAGGTGCTCAAGGTGGTGGGCTCGCCGCAGCTGTCCAAGGCGCTGGGCCGCCGCGTGGTGCTGGTGCCCTGAGCGCCAGAGGCTACGGGCTGTCAGCGCCCGCGTAGAAGGGCACCCGCGTGGGCTCGCCCGAGAGCAACTTCTGGAAGTCCTCCTGGTGCCCCGGGCTCACGAGGAAGGTGCCCGCTGGCGTCTCCACGCGCACCGGCTCGCGCGTCTCCTCGGTGCGGCCTCCAGGGCCCCCTCCCCCGTCCATCCAGGCCTCGGCGGAGCTCCGCGTTCCCTGGGATGCCGTCGTGGCACAGGCAGCGAAGAGCAGGCAGCAGAGCGCGGCGGAGAGCTTCATGGGGTATCTCCTCTGGAGAAAGCGCCCCGCTCCTACGTGGATCCTCGGCGCGAGACAAGGCTCCCTTCGGTGCCGGGATGTGGCCATAGTGGCGGAGTGTGGGGCCTCCTGCCCCTGGGTCGGCCATGATTGACACACACTGTCACTTGGATGCCTCGCGGTTCGATCCGGATCGCCCCGACGTGCTCACCCGGGCGTGGGCCGCGGGCCTGGAAGGGATTGTCATCCCCGCGGTGGGCCCGGACACCTGGGAGCCGCTGCTGGAGCTGCCCCGGAAGGACGCGCGGGTGCAGGTGGGGCTGGGCATCCACCCGCAGCTGCTGCCGGAGCTGCCGCCCGAGAGGGACACGGAGCACCTCGAGCGGCTGGACGCGCTGCTGGCCCGGGGCGGGGCGGTGGCGGTGGGCGAGTGCGGGCTGGATGGGCCCTCCACGACGGGGGCGCCGCTGGAGCGGCAGGTGCATGTGCTCCGAGGGCACATGGCGCTGGCGCGCAAGCACGGGCTGCCGGTGCTGATGCACTGCCACCGGCTGCACCCGGCGATGATCGAGTTCCTCAAGGAGGAGCCCTTCCCCGAGGCGGGCGTGCTGATGCACAGCTACAGCGGCGGGGTGGAGCTGGCGCGCTTCTACGTGCAGAAGGGCTGCCACTTCTCCTTCGCGGGGCCCGTCACCTGGGCCGAGGCTCGCAAGCCGCTGGATGCGCTGAAGGCGATTCCACTGGAGCGGCTGATGGCGGAGACGGACTCGCCGGACCAGGCGCCCACGCCGCACCGGGGGCAGCGCTCGGAGCCAGGGTACCTGCCGCGGATTGTGGAGGGCATGGCGAAGGTGCGGGGAGAGCCCGTCGAGGTGCTCGCCCAGCGGACGACCGCCAATGCGCGCCGCTTCTTCCGGGAAGCGTTTCCCCCGCCTTCGCGGTAGGCAAGCGGTCGCGTTATAGAGGACCCCCATGAACACGCTGCAGCCCACTTCTCCCGCCACTGACACCCCTTCGGCCCCGGCTCCGGCGGCGCCCTCCGAGCAGGCGCCCGGGGTGAACTCGCTGGCCAAACCCTTCAAGCTCTCGCGGCGGTTCGACCGGACGGGCCGGCTGCTGGGGGACTCGGCGATGGAACGGCTGGCGGGCGCGCGGGTGATTGTGTTCGGCCTGGGCGGGGTGGGCAGCTATGCGGCCGAGGGCCTGGTGCGCAGCGGGGTGGGCCACCTGACGCTGGTGGACCATGACGACGTGTGCGTGACGAACACCAACCGCCAGCTGCACGCCACGGTGAAGGGCGTGGGCAAGTCCAAGGCGGAGCTGATGGCGCAGCGCTGCCGGGAGATCAACCCGGACGCGAAGGTGGAGGCGATGCGCGAGTTCTACCGGGCCGAACTGGCCGAGCAGATGCTGCCGCCGGGCCAGTACGACTTCGTGGTGGATGCCATCGACAACGTGAAAGCGAAGCTGCACCTACTGCACCGGTGTGTGAGCCTGGGGATTCCGGTGGTGAGCTCCATGGGGGCGGCGGGACGGTTGGACCCCACGGCCATTCGCGTGGAGGACCTGTCCGAGACGCACATGGACCCGTTCGCCAAGGACATCCGCAAGCTGCTCAAGCGCAAGCACGGGGTGGAGACGGACAAGCACACGGGCATTACGGCGGTGTATTCGATTGAGGCGCGACGGCAGCCGGTGGCACTGCGCTACGACGACGCCAGCGACGGCTTCCTGTGCGTGTGCCCGCAGGACAATGAGTTCCACACGTGCGACCACCGGACGCAGATTGATGGGAGCGTGGTGTTCGTCACCTCTGCGTTCGGGATGAACGCGGCGGGGGTGGTGGTGCGGCGGCTCGCTGCAGCGCGCTGAGGGCAGAGCCCTGACGGGTTTAATCCTGTCGGCAACACTAAGAGGCGAGGTCGTCAGCTGCTGAAGTCTCAGCGGCTTCTGGCCCCAGCGCTCATAGGCTCCTTCTTGTCCCTAGCCTAGTTGGTGATGTCCCTAGAGGCTCACCTGTTGAGTGTGCGGGGTGGAGCGGCAAGCACCACCTGGTGAGCCCTCCTCTCCCGTGTAGCGCCCCCTTAGCCTGCGGCCCTGCCCACAAAACGGGGGTACGCATGAGGCTGTGGCAGCTGCTGTGGAAGCTCGAAGCGCTGATGGTTGCCCTCATGGTGGCCGGGTGCAGCGCCACGGTGCCAGCAATTCGGGTGGGGACAGGCGCGCAGGGACAACCCCTCCTCCACATCCCCCGAACTGCCGAGGTGGAGCCGGTGGAAGTGCCGCCGGAGGAAGTCACCCAAGCCCTCCAGAGAATGGCCCGGCAGGTCCGCCTGAGTGGTTCCCCGCGTGAGACGGTGGAGCGGCTGTTCCAACTCGACGCTCTCTCCGGCGACTACCTGTACCTGCGGCGGGAGCGAAAGCTCGTCCCGCTGGAGGGGGGCACTCCCCTGGAGGGGGCGCTGACGGAGCAGGAACAGTACTGGGCCACCCGGTACACGGAGTGGTGCCGCAGTGAGCAGCAGTTCAACGGGGATTGTCTGGGGGGCGCACTGGTGGCCGGCAAGTACCTGGACCTGCGTGGCCGGTACATGTGGGCCATGGCGCTGAGCAAAAGCCCGGTGCTGGAGGAGTTCGAGAAGGCGCTGGGCGAGATGGTCAGCATGCAGGTCGTCCTTCAGGCAGCCATCTGCACCGTCGTCACGCTACTGGTGCTGCTGGCCATGCCCGACCCAGTCACCAAGTTCATCGCCGCATGGGGCACCGTGGCGCTCATCCTCTGGGTGGGCGCCAAGACGCTCTACCGGCTGATAACGGGCTGGTTCCAGTTGATGAAGGAGGTGCAGGAGGCCACCACCTTCGAGCAGCTGCGCGAGGCGGGCGAGAGGTTCGGCCGGTTATTCTCGCGGGAGGCGGCACAGGCGTTCGCCCTGGTAGCCATGGCGCTGCTGACGCACACAGCGAAGGACTTCGCCCAACAGGTGAACACGCTGCCCGGTTCGGCGCAGGTGTCGATGCAGGCCGCAGGACAAGGAGCCGTCCTCTTGTCCGAGGTGGGCGCGGTGGAGTCGGTGGCGGTGACGGCCGACGGCTTCACCGTGGCCCTGGGGCCGGGCGCGGTGGCGATGGCAACGAATGGAGGGCGCGAAGGCCGCACACAGAAGCACCACATTGCAACCATCGCCAACAAGAAGTCCCCTCAGCGCGGTGGCCCTTGGACCCCCTTGTTCGAGGAACTCTTCGCCAAGGCGGGAATGAGACTCCAGGATGCTGAAAACATCGTGCCCATCCGCGGGCACCGGGGGCCTCACCCGCAGCGCTACCATCAGCTCGTCTACGAGCGGTTGGAAGAGGCGCTGGGAGAGTGCAGTAGCGTCATGGAATGCCGGGCGCAGCTGACGGACGCCCTCAAGAAGTTGGCCAACGAAATCGCCACGCCCGGAACGGAACTCAATCAGCTCGTCACTCTGGGACATTGACGCTAGAACGTCCCAATGGCCCAGCGCTTCTTCAGCCTCGCTGACGACCTCTCTGTGCCCCACCGCTGGTACTTGGCCACTCCCACCGACGGCCAGGGGCACAAAGTGCACGACTGGAAATTCAAGAAGGGAATGCCCGTGCACGTGGAGGGCCGGTTGAAAATCCCCATCAAGATTCCTGGCAGGCCGCTCGACTTCTCGTGGGCGGGCTTGAGAATCCCAGTTGTCCACAGCAAGGTGGCTACCCCACTGGCGAAGTTGGCCGCCAACGATATTCAGCTCATCCCCGCAGACATTGAGGGCCAGCCGGATCCGTACTTCGTCCTCGTGGCCACGCGCCTCATCCGTTGCATCGACGAGAAAGCCTCCAAGGTGCAGTTTTGGACCCCTGAGGATGGGGTTCCGGAAAAGGTGGGGAAGTATTGGGCTGTGGATGACATGCGCATCGACAAAACCGAGGTGGGGAACGCCAAGGTGTTCCGTCCTGAAGGGTGGTCGGGAACTCTGCTCGTCTCCGAGGAGATCAAAGACGCCATGGAGCGTCTGGGCGCCACGGGCACGCGCTTCGAAGAGGTCTAGCGGCTCACCGTCCGGCCGCTCGGATTGAAGTCGATCGAGAAACTCAGCAACGGGGATTCGAAGCAGGAGAGACCTTGAAGCGCTGGCACGAGGGGACCTGGGCTTTGGATCCAGGTTAGAAGCGCTCGCCATGTTTGACTTCGAGAACCTCGTCCGCAACCGCCGCTCGATCCGCCGCTTTCTCCCCACTCCGATTCCTCACGAGCTTCTCTCCGAGGCCTTGGCCCTCGCGCAGTTCGCGCCCTCCAACTCGAACATCCAACCCTGGCGCCTCTTCCTCGCCGAGGGGGACTGCATCGAACGGCTGCGCGAGGCTCTTCGGGAGGAGGTCCAGACGAATCCCCGGGAGCTGGCACCGCTGCCACCTTCTTTCCGCTCGTACCGCCGCGAGCTGGGCGCCATCGTCTACGGGTCGATGGGAATCGCCCGGGACGATGACGCCGGGAGAGCCCAGGCGTCCCTGCGCAATTACGACTTCTTCGGCGCTCCCATGGTCGGCATCCTCTGCATGCACAAGGAGCTCGGGCTCACGGATGCCGTGGGCGTGGGCATGTACCTGCAGACCCTCGTCCTCGGACTCACGGCGCGTGGAATCGGCACCTGCGTCCAAGCCGCTCTCACGACGTACCCCGAGGCCATCCGCCGGGTGCTCGCCATCCCCGAGGAGCAGGCGATCCTCTGTGGGCTGTCCCTCGGCTATGCTGACCCGGACTTCCCCACGAACCACCTCCGGGTTCCGAAACAGCCCGTGGAGAACAACGTGTCCATTCAGGGCAGGCCGGTTCTCCCCGCCCACTGAGGAAGACCCATGTTCCGCATCGAGACCGAGAAAGACCTGCTGCGCGCGTTCCGCTCCCGGGACCGCAAGCACGTCGAGCTGCCCAAGGGCACCCGTTTCCCTCTCTTCGTCCGCGACTACTTCGCGTGGAGCGATCCCTACGGGGTCCGCGTCTTCCTCGTGTTCACCCCGCCCGGCGGCCAGCAACCCCTGGGCATCGCCTTCCGCAAGGACCAGCAGGGCGACAAGAACGTGATGCCCCATGTGTGTGACTGGTGCCGGAACCATGGCACGTCCGACCAGGTGGGGCTGCTCACCACCGACGTGGACTCGAAGCGCCGGGTGGGCGTGAACCTCTGCCTGGATCTGCGCTGCAACGAGCGGCTGGAGGATGTCGCCAACATGGCCGGCCGCAATGTCCTGGACGAAGTCCAGCACGTCATCGAGCGCATGGCCCGCTTCGCCCACGAGGCCCTGGGCATGGGGAACAGCGTGGCAGCGTAGCCCCCAGCCCAGGCGGCCGAGGTGCTCGGCACCCGCGCGGCCCAGGGCAGATGGGAGCGCTCCACCTGTCCGTGGGCGATGAACCACTCCACTGCGTCCCGGAAGGTCTCCTCCAGGGGGCGGAAGGTGAGCCCCAGCTCGCGCTCGGACTTGGAGGGATTGAACCGGGTGTTGGTGCGCTCGCGCCGCAGGGGGCGGAAGCCCTGCCAGCTCACCAGCGCGGGCTATCGGACAGCCTCGCCCAGGCCTCGTTCGCCAACGCCAGCGCCCCCAGGCCCGCCTGTTCGACCTGGCCCGCCAGGAGGCGGACGGGGGGGTGCGCACGTTCAAGCCCCGAGGGGACTCGCTGGTGGCGCGCAAGGTGGGACAGCTGGCGTGGCGGC
The DNA here is from genome assembly GCF_000737315.1 of Hyalangium minutum. Lineage (GTDB taxonomy): Bacteria > Myxococcota > Myxococcia > Myxococcales > Myxococcaceae > Hyalangium > Hyalangium minutum. The sequence continues at coordinate 114,689 of NZ_JMCB01000015.1, read as the reverse complement.
TGTACGCCACGGGCAAGTACCTGGAGCGCGCGCCCCCGCTGAAGGCCCCACCGGACTTGGCCCAGCACGAGCTGGTGGGGTTCGACGCGGCGCTGTCGGAGGCGGCAGCCGCGCACCAGGGGGTGGCCTCACTGCCGTGTATCCTCGCGGGCCGCTATCCGCAGCTGCGGCCCGTGCTGCCCGAGGTGGAGCTCCCCATGGAGGATGTGTGGCGGGTCTCCTCTCGCGAGGCGCGCCAGGTGGAGCGCGTGCGCGGGGTGATGGGCTTCCTCTCCGAGCAGTTCGAGCGGATGCGCGCTGAGATGCTGGGCGTGCGCTGAGACCGAAGCGCCTCCCTGCGGTACCCTTGCCGCAATGGCCACGCCCCATGCCCCCACCGAAGCGGTCCGACGCCCCGAGCCGGAAGAGGAGCGGGAGATTGAAAACCTGTTGCGCCAGGAGTCTGCGCACGGCGAGCGCCTCGTCTCGCTCGTCCGGGCGCTGTTCTTCAGTCTGGCCGTTGCCATCAACAGCGTCTCGAACGGCTACCCGGGCGAGACGCCGAGGATCGTGCGGCTGCTGTTGCCCTGGATCGCCGGCGGTCTGATGATCGTCTGCTGGGGCTGGTACCTCTTCGTGCGCCGGAGCGGGTACCGGCCGCTGTATGCGCGCCTCAGCGCGGTGCTGGATGCACTGGTCCTGGCGGACTTCACCCTCCTGGCGGTGCTCGGCGCCATCGAGCAGGGCCACGGCGTGCCGACAGCCCTCTACGCCGGGGCAGCGCCGCTGGCGTTCATCGCCTTCTTCGCGCTGGTCTCCGCAGGGCTGCGCCAGGATCCGCTCGCGTGCGTGCTCACGGGTGCGTTCTCCGTGGCGATTACCGGCGCCTCGCTGTGGGTGCTCCGGCCGTATGTAGACACGGCGCTGCTGGAACAGTTCGCCAACCTCCCCGCGGGGCTGCTGTGGATCGTCCGAGGTGTGGCCTTTATCGCCTGCACGGCGGTGGTGGCGTTCACGGCCCGGCGGGCGCGGGAGCTGGCCCGGCAGGTGGGGCGCGCCAGCGCGGCGCAGAGCCGCGTCATCCAGCTCTTTGGCAAGTACGTGGCCCCCGAGGTCGCCCGGGGCGTCCTCGACGCCAATGGGGAAGCCCGCGCCGAGCAGGTGGAGGTAACGGTCCTCTTCACGGATCTGCGCAACTTCACCGCCCTCTCGGAGAAGCTGCCGCCCGGAGCAGTGCTCGAGGTGCTCAACGCGCATTACCAAGCCATTGTCCCTGCGGTGCACGCGCACGGCGGCACGGTGAACAAGTTCATCGGCGACGCCATCATGGCCACCTTCGGCGCCCCACTCCGGCAGGGAGACCACGCCGAGCGGGCCGTGCGCGCGGCCATCCAGATGTTGGGGACAATGGAGGCGCTCAACGCCCGCCTGCGCGAGCGGGAGCTGCCCGAGCTGGAGATGGGCATCGGCGTGGCCACCGGGCCGGTGGTGGTGGGGACGCTCGGGGCGACGCAGCGGGTGGAGTACGCGGTGATTGGCGACACGGTGAACACCGCCTCCCGGCTCGAAGGGCTGAACAAGGAGCTGGGGACACGGCTGCTGCTGTCTCCCGGGACGCGCGACGCGGTCGCGGGGGTGCTGCCCACGCGCGGACTCGGAGAAGTGCCTGTGAAGGGCAAAGCGCGTCCCGTGCCCGTGTTCACCATCGAGGGGCTGCCGGTGCGCACTGTCTCCAGCCCGGTCCACTGAGAGGCGTCCTCATGACTCCAGTCCCCCGAATCCATGACGTGGTCCCTTTGAGCACCGGGGGCGCGCTGATCGCCCTGGGAGAGAAGGGCGTTCGCCTCTACGCCCCGAACGGCAAGAACCTGCACCGGTGGAGCTGCCCAGCCACGCACCTCACAATCTCCGATGATGGGCAACACGCCATCGCCCGCAGCACCAAGCGAGGCATGCTCCAGACCCTCCACCGGCTGGAGCTCACCTCCCTCACCGCCACCTTCTGGTGCGAGGCCGAGTTCGCGGTGGCCGCTCCCACGTTCGACGGCAACGTGTGGTACGTCGCGCCCGACCAGGGCCTGGGGGTCGACAACTTCATCGAAGCCATCGACGCAAAAGCCTCTGGCTTCGAGCGGATCCTCACCGGGAAGGTGCCCTTCATGTGGCCGATCCGCCTCCGCCGTCACTTGGGCCAGCTCTACCTCTGGACCAGCTCGCTCGGGGCCTCGCACCTGGACATCTACGCGCTCCCCTCTCTCGAGCACGTGGGCAGCAGCACGGTCGAAGTCCCGGACTTCGGGCGTCCCCGCCCGGGCGGGAGCAGCGAGGAGAACATGAGCCGCTTCCTCCTGGCCGAACGCCTCGTCGGAAGCGAGACCCCGCCGTTCACCCGTGAGCCGGTCTACTTGATCGACAGCCCGGGGGAGGACGAGCCCTGGGGAACCTGCCGGATCCAGGATTTGAAAGGGACGTGGGAACGGCCATTCATGGTTCGCGCTGCGGCGATGGTGGGCTCCGGCCGCTGGGTGGCGCTCCTCCTTCGCCAGCCGACATACATGGGGGTGGTGTGCTTCGATCTCGAAGCACGAGAGCCCCGCTGGGTCCACGCCTTCGAGGGCCCGGCGCCCCACTTCATCCCAGGCTCACATCCCCTGCCCTCCGTCAGAACCGGAGCGGGCCTCCGGATCGAGGGAAAACGCCTCGCTGCGTGGGACTCCGTGGGTGAGGTGGTGGTCCTGGAGCTGGAGACGCAGCGCTCCCAGATGCACTTCCGGCTCTTGCCGTGGTAGGGCTCTGCGCGTGGGCACGAGCGACGGAGTCTTCTGCGTGCAGTTCGCCCGGGACGGGCGGATGGCCGCCGCGGGAGCGGATGGCACCGTGCGGATCTGGGAGGTCGAGAGCGCTCGGGAGGTGCGAAAGCTCTCGGGGCACACGGGAGCCGTGCGGTCCGCTGCCTGGGCCCCCTCAGACCAACGGCTGGCCACGGCGGGAGCGGACGGGGTCCGGCTCTGGGAGATCAGCACCGGAGCGCTCCTCGGCGAGCCTTCGAGTGTTCTCGAAACACCCTCCGTTTCAATGCGTCGCTAGGCCCCCAAGCACTCGGAGAGATACGGCGCCGTGCGGCTCTTGGATGTGGCGGCCACTTGAGCGGGCGTTCCCGCCACCACCACCTTGCCCCCCTCCTCGCCCGCGCCCGGGCCCATGTCGATGACCCAGTCGCTCGCGGCGATGACGCGCATATCGTGCTCCACGAGGATGATGGTGTTGCCCGCCTCGACCAGTCCGTTGAGCTGGGACATGAGCCTGTCCACGTCCGCGGGGTGCAGGCCCGTGGTGGGCTCGTCGAGGACGTAGAGCGTGTGCCCGCGCTGCACCCGCTGCAGCTCCGTGGCGAGCTTGATGCGCTGGGCCTCGCCGCCGGACAGCTCCGTGGCGGGCTGCCCCAGCCTCAGGTAGCCCAGGCCCACCTCCTTCAGCACGCCCAGCGCGCGGTGCACCGCCGTGTCCTCGGCGAAGAACGCGTACGCCGCGTCCACCGTCATCCCCAACACCTCGGCGATGTTCTTCCCGCGGTACTGAATCTCCAGCGTCTTCGCGTTGTAGCGGGCACCGTGGCACGTAGGGCACGGCGCGTACACGCTGGGCAGGAAGAGCAGCTCCACGCTCACGAAGCCCTCGCCCTCGCACGTCTCGCAGCGGCCCTTGGCCACGTTGAACGAGAAGCGCCCCACATCGAACCGCCGGGCCCGGGCCTCCTTCGTCGCAGCAAACAGCTTGCGCACGTGGTCGAACAGCCCCGTGTACGTCGCCAGGTTGGAGCGAGGCGTACGGCCGATGGGCCTCTGGTCCACGCGCACCAGGCGCTTGATCCCCTCCATGCCGCTGACGATCTTCCCGCCCGTGGTGAGCACGACGGAGCGCTCCAGTTCCTCGCCCTCGTCCTCGTCCGGGAGCAGCTCATGGCCGAGCTGCTCGGAGACCAGCTCCACGAGTACCTGGCTCACCAGGCTCGACTTGCCCGAGCCGGACACGCCCGTCACCGTGGTGAAGACGCCCAGCGGGAACTCCACATCCAGCCCGTGCAAGTTGTTGCGGGAGACGCCCTCCAGGCGGAGCCACCCCTTGGGCGAGCGGGGCGTATGGCGCGCAGCAGCCTTCTCCTCGAAGAGGTAGCGCCGCGTGTGCGAGGCCTCCACGGAGGCGAGCCCCTCGAGCGGACCGCTGTAGAGGATGCGCCCGCCGTGCTCACCCGCGGCCGGCCCCACGTCCACAATCCAGTCCGCGTGGCGGATGACATCCACCTCGTGCTCCACCACGAAGAGCGAGTTGCCCGAGCCCTTCAGCTGATCGAGCGCCTTGAGCAGCGACGCGGTGTCCGCCGGGTGGAGTCCCGCGGAGGGCTCGTCCAGCACGTACACCACGCCGAACAGGTTGGAGCGCACCTGGGTGGCGAGCCGCAGCCGCTGCAGCTCTCCGGGAGAGAGCGTCGGCGTGCTGCGCTCCAGCGACAGGTACCCCAGCCCGAGCTCGGCCAGCACGTCGATGCGCGCCAGCAGATCCTTGGCGATGCGCTGGGCCACGAGCGCTTTCTCCGGGTGCTCGCGAGACAGCTTCGCCATCCCGGGTGCCGTGCCGTTGACGGTGGGCCGGAGAATCTCCGCCACACGCTTGAGCGGCAACCGGGACAGCTCGCCAATGTCGAGCCCCGCGAAGGTGACGGACAGGGACTCGCGGCGCAGGCGCTTGCCGTGGCACAGGCGGCACTCCCCACTCACCATGTACTGCGAGACGCGCTTCTTGATCATCGCGCTCTGCGTGGTGGCGAAGGTCTGCAGCACGAACTTCCGGGCGCTGGTGAAGGTGCCCATGTAGCTGGGCGCTTCCTTGCGCCTGAGGGCCCGCCGCGTCTCGGCCGGAGTGAAGCCCGCGTAGACGGGGACAGTGGGCTGCTCCTCGGTGAAGAGGATCCACTCGCGGTCCTTCTGCGGCAGCTCGCGCCAGGGCGTGTCCACGTCGTACCCGAGCGACACCAGGATGTCGCGCAGGTTCTGGCCGTGCCACGCGGGAGGCCACGCGGCGATGGCCCGCTCACGGATGGTGAGCGAGGGATCCGGCACCATGGACTCCTCGGTCGCGTCGTACACGCGGCCCAGGCCATGGCAGTTCGGGCACGCCCCTGCCGGCGTGTTGGGCGAGAACGCATCCGAGTCCAGGTGCGGCTGGTTCGGCGGGTACGTCCCCGCGCGCGAGTACAGCAGGCGCAGCGAGTTGGAGATTGTCGTCACGCTGCCCACGGACGAGCGCGTCGTCGGCGTGCCTCGGTGCTGCTGGAGCGCCACCGCCGGGGGCAGGCCTTCAATGGCATCCACCTCGGGGACGCCTGCCTGGTCGATCAGCCGCCGGGCGTACGGGGCCACGGACTCGAAGTAGCGCCGCTGAGCCTCTGCGTAGAGCGTCCCGAAGGCGAGCGAGGACTTCCCGGAGCCGGAGATGCCCGTGAACACCACGAACGCATCCCGGGGGATGTCGACGTCCACGTCCTTGAGGTTGTGCTCGCGAGCGCCTCGCACGCGAACGAAACCGTGTGGGGAGCCGCCTGCTGGCTCGGAAGGCGGGGAGCCACGGAACTTGAGAACACGCACCCGGTGAAGGTGCTACTGGCGGCCCTCGCGAGCAAGAGAATCGAGGGCCGCTCCCCTTGACGGCTTAGGGGAAGGAACGGCATGCTCCCCTAAGATGCCAAGGGGAGAAGTTCATGGGTGACTCGTCGCTGGAGCTGCTGCAGGGGACGCTGGATGTGCTGCTGTTGAAAGTCCTCTCGTGGGGGCCGCAACACGGGTACGGGGTGGCGGAGCTGATCCGGATGCGCAGCGGTGAGGCGCTGAAGGTGGAGGAAGGGGCGCTCTACCCGGCGCTGCACCGGCTGGAGCGGCGTGGCTGGGTGGAGGCGGAGTGGGGGGTGTCGGAGAACAACCGGAAGGCGAAGTTCTACCGGCTCACGAGCGCGGGGCGGGCGCAGCTGCGCGCGGGCACGCAGCACTGGCTGGCGTACTCGGACGCGGTGACGCGCGTGCTGCAGTCGGCGTGAGGAAGCGGGAGAGCCATGGCTGAGAGTCCCCCGCGGCGCGAGCGCCCGTGGCCGTTCCGGCGCCTGTTCCGCCTGGCGGTCCGTCCGCCCGCGCCCGAGCAGGAAGTAGACGAGGAGCTGCGCTTCCACCTGGAGCTGAGCGTGGAGCGGCTGGTGCAGGGCGGCCTGTCTCCGGAGGATGCGCGCGAGGAGGCACTGCGGCGCTTCGGGGACATGGCGCACTACCGCGAGGAGTGCGTGGAGCTGAGCCGACAGAGGGAGAAAGAGATGGGCCGGGCCTTGCGGTGGGGAGCGCTGGTGCAGGACGTGCGGTACGGGGTGCGCGGGCTGCTGCGCACGCCGGGCTTCACGCTGGTGGCGGTGCTGACGTTGGCGCTGGGCATCGGAGCGAACACGGCCATCTTCGGCGTGGTGCGAGGGGTGCTGCTGCGAGAGCTCCCCTACCCCGCCCCGGAGCGGCTGGTGCGGCTGTGGCAGGGAGCGCCGGAGACGACCAGGGGCTACTTCTCCGTACCGGACATGGAGGACTGGCGCACGCTGTCGCAGTCGCTGGAGGCGGCGGGGGCCTACCAGTACGCGGAGGGCCGCACGGGGATGGATCTGCTGGGCGACGGGGAGCCGGTGCGCCTGCAGATGTCCTTCGTGACGGACGGGGTGTTCCAGGCGCTCGGGACGGCGCCGCTGCTCGGGCGCCCGTTGCAGCCGCAGGACCACGTGCACGGACAGGCGAGCGTGGTGGTGCTGAGCCACGGGCTGTGGCAGCGCCGCTTCGGCGGCTCAGCGGACGTGGTGGGCCGCACGGTGACGCTCGACAACAAGCCGTGCACGGTGGTGGGAGTGATGCCGCGCGGCTTCGACTTCCCGGCTCCCAACGTGGAGGCGTGGATGCCGGTGGCGTACTTCAAGCAGGACGACGTGCCGTGGGAGGTTCGGGGCTCGCGCTGGCTGGCGGGGGTGGGACGGCTGAAGCCGGGGGTGACGCTGGAGGCGGCGCGCGCGGATCTCAACCGGGTGGCGAGGACGCTGGAGGCCGAGCACCCGGACTCCAACGCGCACTTCGGCAGCGCCACGGTGGTGCCACTGCATGAGTCCATGGTGGGCGAGGTGAAGACGAGCCTGCTGGTGCTGCTGGGCGCGGTGGCGTTCATCCTGCTCATTGCGTGCGCCAACCTGGCGAACCTGCTCCTGGCGCGAGGCACGGTGCGGGAGCAGGAGCTGGCGGTGCGCGCGGCGCTGGGGGCCTCGCCGGGGCGGCTCGCGAGGCAGCTGATCACCGAAAGCCTGCTCCTGGCGTTCGCGGGTGGTGTGCTGGGAATGGGCGTGGCGGTCCTCGGCTCTGAGGGGTTGGTGCACCTGGCCGCTGGGAAGTTGCCGCGCGCCAGCGAAGTCCGCCTGGACGGCACGGTGCTGGCATTCACGCTGGGGCTCACGGCGCTCACGGGCCTGCTGTTCGGACTGCTGCCCGCGCTGAGGGCCACGGCACCCTCGCTGCAGCCGTTGCTCAAGGGGGCCTCGCCGGGCCAGGGAGCGGGAGGCGGCAAGCGCCTGCGCGGAGGGCTCGTGGTGGCGGAGGTGGCGCTCGCGGTGGTGCTGGCCAGCGGAGCGGGGCTCGCGGCGCGCAGCTTCGAGCACCTGCTGTCCAAGGACATGGGCTTTGATCCGAAGGGACTGGCCATCGTGAGCTTCAGCATCGGCTCGGCGCACGACGAGAACTCGAAGGGGTACTACCAGCAGGTACTCGAGGCGGTGCGAGCGGTGCCCGGGGTGGAGTCGGTGGGCGCGGCGAAGACGGTGCCGGGCCAGACGGACGTGGAGCAGCTGCGGCTGCCGGTGCGAGGCCAGCCCGACGCGCTGGTGCGCGTCAACGTGCTGCACATCAGCCGCGACTACTTCCGCACGCTGCGGATTCCGTTGAAGGGCGGCCGGGACTTCACGGATGCCGATCGAGGCGGAGAAGGCACGCAGCTGAAGATCGTGGTGAACGAGACCTTCGTGCGCCGCCTCGGGCTGCAGGGCGATCCCGTGGGCCAGGTGATGGACCTGGGCGAGCCGGTGACGATCATCGGCGTGGTGGGTGACACGCTGCAGGCGGGGCCCTCGGAGCCGGCCGAGCCGATGCTCTACCTGCACGCGCTGCAGAACATGCGCTCGGGGGTGAACCTGCTGGTGCGCAGCAAGGGCGATCCGCTGCGGGTGGCGGCGGACGTGCAGAAGGCGGTGTGGAGCGTGGACCGCAACCAGACCATCACCCGCGTCACCACGCTGGAGCAGATGATGAGCGAGGTGGTGGCCCGCCCGAGGCTGCTCGCGGTACTGATGGGCCTGTTCGCGGCGCTGGGGCTGCTGCTGGGCGCGGTGGGCATCTACGGGGTGCTGGCGTACACGGTGAGCCAGCGCCGCCGGGAGATCGGCGTGCGGCTGGCGCTCGGAGCGACCACGGGCGACGTGCTGCGGATGGTGGTGGGCGGAGGCCTGCGGCTGGTGGCCGTGGGCGTGGGGGTGGGCCTGGCGGGGGCGCTCGCGCTCGCACGGCTCATGGAGAGCGTGCTCTACGGAGTGCCCCCGCACGACCCGCTCACCTTCGTGTCCGTGGTGGGGGGGCTGCTCGCGGTGGCGCTGTTCGCGAGCTGGCTGCCCGCGCGGCGGGCGACACGCGTGCCACCCGCCATCGCCCTACGAGCCGAGTAGCCCTCAGCGGTTCAGGCTCTTCATCATCGCCTCGGGGTAGCGGGCTCCAGAGGCGGCTCCGAGCGGGAACACGTCATCCAAGGCCTGGAGCTCCTCGGGCGTCAGCGAGACATCCAGCGCGTGGAGATTCTCCTCCAGGTACTTGCGCCGCTTGGTGCCGGGGATGGGCACGAGGTCCTCCCCCTTGGCGAGCACCCAGGCCAGCGCGAGCTGCGAGGGGGTGCAGCCCTTCTGAGTGGCCAGCTCCTTCACCTTGCGCACCAGCTCCAGGTTCTTTTGGAAGTTCTCGCCCTGGAAGCGGGGCGAGCGGCTCCGGTAGTCATCCGGCTCGAAGTCCTCGGGCTTGGTGATGGCGCCGGTGAGGAAGCCGCGGCCCAGCGGGCTGTACGGCACGAAGCCGATGCCCAGGCGGCGGCAGGTGGCGAGCACGCCCTCCTCGGGGTCTCGCGTCCACAGGGAGTACTCGGACTGCAAGGCGGTGATGGGGTGGACGCGGTGGGCGCGCTCGATCGTCTCCGAGGAGGCCTCGCTCATGCCCAGATAGCGGACCTTGCCCTGCTTCACGAGCTCGGCCATGGCGCCCACGGTGTCCTCGATGGGGACGGCGGGGTCCACGCGGTGCTGGTAGTAGAGATCAATCGTCTCGACGTTGAGCCGCCGGAGGCTGTCCTCGCACGCCTTGCGGACATAGTCGGGCTTGCCGCTGACGCCCCGGACTGCGGGGTTCTTGGGGTCGCGGATGATGCCGAACTTGGTGGCGAGCACCACCCGGTCGCGCTTGCCCTGGAGCGCGCGGCCGACGAGCTCCTCGTTGAGGTGGGGCCCGTAGACATCGGCGGTGTCCAGGAAGGTGACGCCCAGTTCCAGGGCGCGGTGGAGGGTGGCGATGGACTCCGCGTCATCGCGGCCTCCATAGAACTCACTCATGCCCATGCAGCCCAGCCCGAGGGCCGAGACCCGAGGGCCGTTGCGGCCCAGTTGACGCAGCTTCATCGTGCTCCCCTCACGCGCGGTGAACAGCGCACCCTAGACCAGGAGGGTGCGGTGAGCGAGACCTCCGGCGACAGCCTCACGGTGACGGAGGCGAAGGCTCAGCTGCGAGCAATGTCGCTGGAGGCGCTCCCGGAGGGGAGACCGGCGCGGAACATGGCGCGTAGGCGATCGAAGCGAGCCTCCCGGCCCTGGGGATCCGCGAGACGCCAGTACTGATCCGCCCAGTCATAGGCGGCGCGGGCGTGCTGGGCGGCGGCGCCCTGGAAGAACTCCTGAGCGGCGATGAACTCGGTGTGCACCTGCTTGAGCACGGACTCGGCGGAGCCGCTGGCCGAGAGGGCGCGGACGACCGCGTCATGGGCCTGGAGGACGGCGGGCCCGAGCGCCTCCAGGTGCAAGCCCATCTTCTCGCGGGCCACGCCGCGCGAGTAGCACTCGCGGACCTCGGTGGGAGCGAACGCCATTTCCACAGCGCCCAGCGGGAGCGTGGAGGGAGCGGGGTGCAACTGGGACTGGCCCGCCAGAGAGACGACGAGGCGCACGCCACGCACGATGGGGTACATCAGGAGGAAGTCGATGCGGCTCAGGCCTTCGCAGAGGGCCTTGGGCTGGGTGCCAGACTCCCAGAGACGTTTGAGACTGGGCAGGAGATCGAGGACCTCTCGCGAGTACCGGAGGACTTCCCAGGCATGGAACTTGAGATCCAGCCAAGGCTCCCTGTCCGGGAGAGTGGGCAACAACGCACACAGCTCGTTCAGCTCAGCATCCGTCGTCACGATGGCCCCCGTAGACGGGCTCTTCTCCCCGCTCCGCCACGCCCCGTCCAGTCCGCCTACCCACGGACGCTAGGAATTCAGACAAGGCGGCGTGAGCCCCCCCTCCTCGGCTTTCGCGATCCCACTGTGAGGTAGCGGTCAGCTCCGCAGGGGCATCGTTCAGCGGTCTACGTCGGATCCTGATCAGAATCCGAGACGTCGGTCTGGGGGTGAGACTGCGGATCCACTTCGGGTGTCAGGGGGCACTCCACGGTCTGGAGACCGAAGGAGCCCCCGGTCCAGGGCTGGAGCTTGGCGCGGAGGAGGTGGACGGAGCTGTCGAGCTCCAGTTCGAAGTGCCACGCGTCATCCTCCATCTGGCCGCGCTGCGTCAGGCGGGGCAGTCCTCGTGGAACGAGCACAGCAACGGCCTCGCACACCAAGCTGGAAGCGGCGGCGTGAATGGAAGAGCCCTTGGGGAGGACGGCACGGGGAATGGCGAGGACGTTGGCAGTGATGACCTGAGGCCGCTCCTCGTGGGCCCAGGGGGCATGGCCCCAGGATCTGAGATGAAGTCCGCGCGTGTAGTAGGTACACCGGGCGAGTGTGTACCTGCCCTCCTCCTGAATGCGGTCGCGCTGCTCCTTCCAGTAGGCCTGTGTGCGGTGGAAGGAGAGGTCCAGGTGGGCGTCGCGGGTGATCTTCGGCTGGAACGCCGCGGCGAGCTCACCGGCCTTGAGCGGATAGAGGAGCTCCTTGGGCAGCGACTCTTTTCGGGAATGGACCTTCAGCTCAGCCATGGGCACGCCCCGCTCAGCTCAACCAGCGCTTCAGTTCGTACTTGGCCTCTTGCAGGTCATAGGCCTTCTTGTCCTTCCACTCCACGGCCATCAGCGTGTCGCACTTGCAGAGGAAGAGTCACCCGCTCCCCATCGCCGTACACGAACGGGCAGGCCATTCGAGGGCCGAACCAAGAGATGACTCAGGGGGTGAAATGATCAACCCGGGTCCCGGTAGCAGAGTGCAGCAGTGACCACTCCTCGGGAGAAGGAATCGAGCATCGATGGAATCCCCTCGATTCTGGAGAGCGGCAAGGAGCTCGGTGAGCATCAGCGCTTGAACGCCACGGCGACCGCGTCCGCGAGCGCCGTCGTGGGACGGCCGATGAGGCGGTGCAGGTCGCCGGAGGAGTCGTTGAGCTCGCCGCGAGAAACGCCGACATCGGAGTCCGCCAGCGCTGCGGCGTAGGGTTTCGGCACGCCCGCGCTTTCGAGCACGCCCTGGTACTGCTCGGGCGCCAGGTTGGTGTAGGCAATCGCCCTGCCGGCCTGGCGAGACACCTCGGCGGCCAGTTCCGCCATGGTGAACGGGGTGTCCCCTCCCAGCTCATACACCTTGTTCTCATGCCCCGAGCCGGTGAGCACCGCCGCCGCGGCCGCCGCGTAGTCGGCCCGAGTGGCGGCGGCAATCCGCCCCTCGCCCGCGCTGCCGACAAGCGCGCCGTGCGCCAGCGCGGGCCCGAGGTTCTCCGTGTAGTTCTCGAAGTACCAGCCGTTGCGCAGGAACACGTACGGCAGGCCGGAGGCGCGAATGCTCTCCTCGGTGGCCTTGTGCTCCGCGGCCAGCGCCAGCCGCGAGCGCTCCGCGTGCAGGATGCTCGTGTAGACCAGGAGGCGCACGCCCGCCTTCTTGGCGGCCTGCACCACGGCCTCATGCTGCTGCGCCCGCTGCCCGACTTCATTGGAGGAGATGAGCAGCACCTTCTCCACACCCTGGAACGCCAGCCCGAGCGTCTCCGGCTGGCTGTAGTCCGCTCTGCGGACCTGGACGCCGCGATGGGCAAGCTCGGCGGCCTTCTCGGGATTCCGCACGGCCGCGATGACATGGCTGGCGGGGACCTTCTTGAGCAGCTCCTCGATGACGAGACGGCCGAGCTTCCCGGTGGCTCCGGTGACGAGAATCATGGGGTGCCTCTCCTGGCGTGAAAACGCCGCTGAAGTTCGAGACTCTCTTTAACGGGGGTACTGTCTTTTGGTAAGTACCTACCTTGAAGTAAGCTACTGGCATGACAGCGAGCAAGCAGCCCAAGCACCTGAGCAAAGCGATGGCGAAGTGGGCCGAGCAGCGGGGGGACCTCTACGCCGCCGCGTGCCCCTCCCGAGGCGTCCTGGACCACGTCACGAGCCGCTGGGGCGTGCTGGTGCTCGTCGCGCTGCTGGAACGGACGCACCGCTTCAGTGAGCTGCGGCGGAGGGTGGCGGGGGTGAGCGAGAAGATGCTCGCCCAGACGCTGCACGCGCTGGAGGAGGACGGCTTCGTGCATCGCGAGGTCTACCCGGTGATTCCTCCCCGGGTGGATTACAGCCTCACGCCCCTGGGCCGGGAGGTCGCGGGGCACATCGAGATCCTCACCGACTGGATCGAGGAGAGCCTGCCGCGCATCATCTCCGCTCGCGCCGAGCACGCCTCCCGGAAGCCCACTCCCTCGGGCGAGGAAGCGAAGAGGGAGCTCCGGGTGCGGAGCAAGTAGAGCGGGGTTCGATCAGGTTGAGCCGGTTCCTACAGGAGGCGGGGGGAGCTCAACCCCAGTGGGCCTCGCTATGCGCTGAGGCACAGTCCGGCGGCATGGAGGGCCTGTGCGCCCATCACGGGCAGACTTCGCGATCGTCCAGCGCGTTGAGGTGGCCCTCGGCATTGCCGGTGAACGAGCGGGCGTAGATGCCGCCGTCCCAGCTGCCGTCGCTGAAGGAGACATGGGCCCTGGGCGCCAGCACCGTGCCCCAGAAGCCGAAGCCTTGGGCGGTGATGGAGGTAGCGTCCACGAAGTTGTAGAGCACGCCGTGCTGATCGATGCCGCTGAAGAAGATGCCGAAGCCGGTGAAGGTGGCCGAGGCACCGCGGATGTTGACCACCGCCAGCGAGCCGGCCGGCGCATCGATGGACAGCATCCTGGCGCCGGTGAAGGCGCTGGCGTCCACGTCGAAGACATTCACGGCGGGCTGGGTGCCCGTCAGGAAGATGCCGCCCCAGGACTCGCGGCGGGTGGTGCCCGTGGTGGGCAGGGCGCCGAGCCCGCTGGACAGGTGCCGCAGTTCGGCGAAGCGGGCCGTGAAGTCGATGGGCGTGCCCTGGGCCACGGCGCCGCGCGAGTAGACCACCGCGGAGTCCGCGCTGTAGCTGCCGCCGTACCACGCGTCACCCCAGACACCGCCGCGAGCCAGGGACAGGTTGCCCTGAGCCACCAACGTGTTGGAGATCTGGCTGTCCGGCAGCCCGAAGCCGACGGCGAAGTCCGTCATGGAGATGTTGCCGCCCGCGGCCACCTTGCCCTCGACGTCGTGGCCCCCGGTGTAGTCCTCCTGGAGGAACAGGGTGTAGTCGCTCAAATGCACCGGGAGGCAGGTGGCACAGGGGCCCACGGTGAGCTGGCGCGACGCAGTGCTCGCGTTCCCCGCGCCATCCGTCACACTGTAAGTGACGGTGTACGCGCCTGCCTGGGACTGATCGAGGTTGCTGGAGATGACGACGTCCGGCGTGAGATCGCCAGCGCAGGCGTCCGAGGCCACGGCGCCCAGTTCCACATAGGGCGAGCCATCGCACTCCAGTTCCAAGGAATCCGGACCAACCAGCTCGAGTACGGGCGCGAGCGTGTCGATCACCGACACAGTGCGCGTGGCCGAACCAAAGTGGCCGCGCCCATCACTGGCGCTGTAGGTGAGCGCATAAGTCCCGGGCTGTTGGCCGTTCACGGAGCCAGAAGCATTGACGGCCACAGTCCCCGCGCACTGATCGACGGCGGAGGCGCCGGGGTCTACGAACGGACTGCCACACTCCACGGACACGGCGGCCGGGCCACGGAGCACCACCGTGGGGGGCAGCGTGTCGGCCACGGTGATGGCGCGGTTCTGGGCGGTGGCGGCGGAGTTCCCGGACGGATCCGTGGCCCGATACTGAGTCGAGTAGGAGCCCGGCCGGCTCAGGTCCGGCGGATTGATCGCCACGGCGGGCAGGACGCCCGCACAGCTGTCCACGGCCGTCGCGCCGGGATCCACAAACGGCCCCCCACACTCCACCGTGAGGCTCAGCGCGCCATTGAGCGTCACCATGGGGGCACGCGTGTCGGACACCCGGACGGTCCGGGTCTGCGGCGTGGCGGCATTGCGCCCATCGCTGACGTTGTAGACGAGCGGGTAGTTGCCCACCACGTTCGGATTCACCGTGCCGGTGCGCACGATGGCGCTGTTGAGCACGCCCAAGCAGACATCCGTGGCCAGGGCGCCCGGGTCGTTGAAGCTCGAACCACACTCCAGGGGCATGGTCGCGGCGCCGAGCAGCGACAGCACCGGCGACAGCGTGTCCACGACGGTGACGGTGCGCGTCACGGGAGCGGAGACATTGGAGGCCGCGTCGCGGGCCTGGTACGTCACGGAGAACGAGGCAAGCTGCGCCATGTTCACCGTGCCGCTGTAGGAGATGCTGGAGGACGGCAGCGCTCCTTCGCAGAGGTCATCCGCCGTGACGCCGGTCAGGTAGGCGTAGGAGCCGCCCCGAGCGCACTGCACCGTCTGGTTGAGAGGGCTGACGCGGACGACGGGCACCACCCCATCCGCCACCGTGACGCTCCCCGTGCACGAAGCGCTGCGGCCGCCCCGGTCCGTGCACGTCAGCGTCACCGGCGTGGTGCCTACGGCATAGGGGCCCGCGGGAGACTGGGTACAGCCCACCAGGTCTCCGTCCGGATCCGAGGAGCCATTGTCGATGGAGGCTGGGAAGGTGCACGTGTTGGCCGTCCTCACCAACACGTTGCCGCAGCGTGCCACCGGCGGGTTGGCGGCCAATGACTGAACGGGGCTGGAGGTCTCTTCGCTGACGGACTCGCTCTGGACGGCGGAGCCCTGGTTCTTCGAGGGCTCTGGAGAGGCTTCACGCGTGGGCTCACCGCAGGCAATGGCTGTCAGCGCAGCCCCTAACAAGAAAGCACTCCATCCAGAACGCAGTGTCATCGGCTGTCTCCCCCTCACGAGCGAGAAGTGTTACCCGCTCGTTTCAAAAAAACAAGACACCGAGAAAAGAGCCTTCTTTGTAGGCGATTACTCACCCTGTCTGATATTGTGAACGCACTTCGGAATGACAGGAATTACCAGTCCATTCCGAGAAGCGCGTTTCACCCGAATTGATAAATCATTGGCTGGAGAACCGGAGGCCGTGCAAATGAGCAAGCCCTATAAGCCGCAAGGCTATGCAAGTGTTTCGGCGTATGTGATGGCGGATGGCGCGCAGCGGGTGATCGACTTCTTGAAAAAGACTTTCGATGCCCGGGAGCTGCGCCGCTACCAAAGCCCCTCGGGCTCCATCATGCACGTCGAGGTGCAGATCGACGACACGGTGGTGATGTTGTCGGACGGCGGGGGGCAGTTCCCCGCGTTTCCGGTGTGGCTCCATGTCTATGTACCGGATGTGGACGCCACCTATCGGCGCGCCTTGGAGGCCGGGGGCGTCTCCGTGCAGGAGCCCAAGCAGAAGGACGACCCCGACCGCCGCTGCGGCGTGAAGGATCCCGCGGGCAATACGTGGTGGATCGCGACCCAAGTGGGCTGAGCCGCGAGCCACAACTCACCCGTCAGGGCGAGGGCGTGATGGCGCGAATGCGTGAGCCCAGCACGTCCATACGGTCGTTGATCACGTTGCCCCAGAAGAAGGAGGACGAGGCCTGGACGCTGGAGAGCTCCGCGTCCATGTGCATGAGGCGCAGCAGCGGATCCCCGGGGACGTAGACCGGCACGGCGGAGCGGCCCTGGAGCGTGACGAACGGGAAGTTGGGCCTTAGCACGGGGAGCACCGAAGAGCGGAGCAGCCTCAGCGGATAGGCGAGGTTCAGCGTGTCGGGCAGCGCCAGCGAGGCGGTCTGCACGAACTCCTCGCCAGTCCACTCCAGGCGTCGCAGCATGCTCGGCGGGCCCGTGGGGTCCGCTCTGATGGTGGTCCACACGGACTGGGGCTCAAAGCCCACCACGAAGCCCTCCAGCGACTGGCACGGCGCGGACGTGCGCACGAAGCGGCCAGCGGTGAGCTGGAAGGCGCACGCCTGGAAGGAGGCCTCAGGGGCCCCGAGGTTCTGGACGGCCGTCAGCCGATCGCCGGTGCGGAAGAGGAGGCCCCGAGGGCCGTCACTGCCCACGGGGCCGAGGCTCTCCAGGAACAGCCAGCGTGTCCCCTCCGTATGGGACAGCGTACTCCCGTCGAAGGTGAAGAGCTGAATCGAGGAGGTGTGCGCCACGGCTACGTCGTTCTCGGTGGCGCGGATGGACTCGGGCATTCCCGACGAATGGGCGATGGACGCGGTGAGCTCCAGCTTCTCCCCCGTGTCCACGTAGCGCAGGACCTGCGCGGACGTGACGACCCACACCACGTCCCCGACGGCCTCCACCCTGCCGAAGGGGAGCTGCTGCGGAGAGTTCGTGCCGCGGAAGACATTCGTTCCGCAGATCCAAGCGCCGCTGCGGGTGCTCTCCAGCGTCTCGCAGCGCTGGGGCAGTTGATGCAGCGGCGGCTCGGAGGCGCGGTCCTGAGCGGCGAGGAGATCGAACTGCTGGATGCCGCCGATCGGATCAAAGCCGATGAAGAAGTGATAGCGGCCCACCTTCGTGGGAGTGAAGCGGAGGGTGACGCCGGTCTTGTCCTTGTCGTTCTGGGTGGACTCGAGCATCACCGGCTGCTGGTCTGGGTCGAAGACCTCGATCTGGGAAGCGATGATCGCCGCGCCCTCGACCGACTGGCACACGCCCGCGTAGTCCAGGCTGGGACCGACGAACAGTTCCTCGGGCTTCCCCACCAGGAGCATCCCAGCGGGGGTGTTTGCCTGCAGCGTAAAAGGAACGCACTGATTGGAGCCCCCACAGCCACACAGGCCGAGAACGAGCGCGAGGGCAAGGATGACGGACGGCGGCTTCAGCATGAGGAGCTCCTCTCCCAAATGCAGAAGTCTGATCATAGTTCCCTGCTCTCTGCCCAAGGCGTGCCTGGGATCTGATAATTCTTGAGCCAGCTCGCACTCTGCTGACTTGGATCCACACCCGGTGCCTCCTCTTCCTCCTCCCTCTCCCCTGTCGGACCCAGAGCTCTCCATTCACCTCGAGCGCACCAGCCGGACCTTCGCGCTTGCCATTCCCTTGCTCCAGGAGCCTCTCCAGCGCGAGGTGGGCCTCGCGTACCTGCTGCTGCGGGTCGCTGACACGCTGGAGGATGCCGCGCCGTGGACGCGCGAGGGGCGCCGCGCGGCGCTGGAGGAGTTCGAGCGGCTCCTGCAAAAGGAAGCAGGGCTCGAGGCTTCGGAGCGAGTCCGTCACTGGCTGGAGCGCCGGCCCTCGGAGAACGCCCACTACCTGCGGCTGCTGGAGCAGACGCCTCAGCTCCTGGCAAACCTGGAGGCGCTGCGCCCCGAGGCCACCGCCATCGTCCGCCGCTTCGTGCTGCTCACCGTCCAGGGCATGCGGCGGGTGCTGGCCGGTGCCACCGAGCAAGGGCAGCTCCAGCTGGGCTCGATCCAGGAGCTGCGCGACTATTGCTACATCGTGGCGGGACTGGTGGGAGAGCTGCTGACGGAGCTGTTCCTCCTGGACGCGCGTCTGGCGCTCTTCGCCTCGGAGCTGCGCGCGCTGGCGCCCCTCTTCGGCGAGGCGCTGCAGTTGGTGAACATCCTGAAGGACGCCACGGAAGACCGCGAGGAGGGCCGGACCTGGCTGCCCGGCACCGTGCGGCTGGAGGAGGTCCACGCGCTCGCGAGGAGAGACCTCGTGGATGCGGCCCGCTACGTGCGCACGCTCCACGCCGCGGGGGCCTCGCACGGGGTGTTGGCCTTCACGGCGATGCCGCTGCTGCTGGCGCATGCCACCCTGCGGCTGCTGGTGCGGCAGGGCCCTGGCGCGAAGGTGTCCCGCGCGGAGGTGACCGCGCAGATGACGGCGCTCCAGGAAGCGCTCCAGCGGGGCACCCTGCCCGAGGAAATCATCCAGCTGGCCCAGTCTCCCCGCGAGGAGTGAGACACTGCTGCGAATCACCCGGCTGCTCCCGAGGGTTCCTATGCACTTCCACCGTCTCTCTCTGAAGACGCCGTCTCTGCTGGCCCTGGCCGTACTGCTCGGCGCGGTGGCCGCGTGCCAGTCAGGCCCAGGCCACGCGCCCCCGGGGCCCGAGCTGCGCGTTGGCACCAGTGGCGACTACCCGCCCTTCAGCGACTGGAAGGAAGAGCGTCCCCACGGCTTCTCCGTGGCGGTGGTGGAGTCCTTCGCCGAGGCTCACCGGCTCCAGCCCTCGTGGGTGCGCTTCCGCTGGCCGGAGCTGGTGAAGGACCTCGAGGCAGGGAAGTTCGACCTGGCCGACAGCGGCATCACCGTGCGCCCCGAGCGCTCGCTGACCGGGCGCTTCACCGTCCCGGTGCTCCGCAATGGCGCCGTGTTGCTGCTGCGACGGCCGAGCTGGGCCCTGACTCCGGCCACGGCCCTCCCGCCTGGACCCGAAGCCGCCCTCGCCGAGGTGCGCGCGCTCGACCGGCCCGAGCTGCGGGTCGCGGTCAACCGAGGAGGCCACCTGGAGCGCGTGGCCCGAAGCCTCTTTCATCAGGCGCAGATCCTGGCCATCCCAGACAACGCGGCGGTGCGGGAGGCGCTGGCCACCGGTCAGGCGCACGCGGCGCTCAGCAACAACCTCGAGGCCCCGCGCTGGGCCCAGGGTCTCACGGGCATCGAGCGGGTCGGGCCGCTGACCCGGGACGTCGTCGCCCTCTACGTCCGCGCGGACCGGCCCGACCTGGAGGCGAAGCTCAACGCATGGCTCCTCGCGCAAGAGAGCAACGGAGCCCTCGGCTCGCTGCGTGCTCGCTATCTGGGGCCCGGGGCCGGAGATGCCACCGCGCTGCCCGTGCAGGCCCTGCTGGCGGCCACGGCCGAGCGGCTGGCGCTCATGCCCTGGGTCGCCGCAGCCAAGCAGCGCGACGGCAAACCCATCGAGGATCTCCCTCAAGAGGCCAAGGTGCTGGCAGCCTCACGAGAGGCGGTGCGAAGTGCGGCGGGTGCCCTGGACAGAGCCCCTCCCTCGGACGCGGCGCTCGACGCCTTCTTCCAGGCGCAGATCGACGCCGCGAAGGGGGTGCAGCGACGCGCCTCTATTGATGCGGGAGCCCCCTCTCCTTCTCTCGACAAGGAGCTGCGGCCCGCCATCGCTCGCATCAGCGATCGAATGGCGGGGCTCGTGGCTCGCCTGCCGGACGGCTTGGATGAGGCCACTGTGCTGGATCTGGCCCAGGACTGGCTCGGATCCAGCGGACTGGACGCGGCCGAGCTGGAGCGAATCGCCCGGACCCTCGCTGCGCTGCGTCCGGGCCCGGCCTCCGAGGTCCCTTAGGAGGCCCGCTCCCTCTGGTGGGGCGGGGTCGTGATGTTTTGACGGGGGTCTGGGATAATCACTCCGAGCATGAGTGATTCCGAGCAGGAACCGAAGACGGCCCCCGCCTCCGGCCCGCCGCCAGAGGCCGACACCGTCATCCGCTCCTCCTCCTCGCTCTCCCCGGGAAAAGAAGTCACCTGGCTCTCTTCCATCCCCACCCCAGGCCAGACGCTCGCTGGCCGGTACATGATCTTCGAGCAGCTGGGCCAGGGCGGCATGGGCGTGGTGCTGGCGGCCTATGACACGCGGCTGGATCGGCGCATCGCCCTCAAGCTGCTGCGCTCCCAAGAGGACGCCAGCGACAGCGCCGGCGACGGCGAGGCCCGCCTCGTGCGCGAGGCCCAGGCCATGGCGCGCCTCAACCACCTCCACGTGGTGGCTGTCTACGACGCCGGGCCTCTGGAGGATGGCTCCCTCTTCATCGCCATGGAGTACGTGGAGGGGCAGACGCTGCGGAAGTGGCGGGACGAGCAGCCTCGCACGTGGCGCCAAGTACTGGCCGCCTACCTCGCGGCGGGCCGGGGACTGGCCGCCGCCCACGCCGCGGGCCTCATCCATCGGGACTTCAAGCCGGACAACGTGCTGGTGGGCAAGGACGGCCGCGTCCGGGTGACGGACTTCGGGCTGGCACGCACCAACCCTGGCCCCACCAACGCCGAGCAAGTACCCGCCTCGCTCTCCTCGGACACGTGGGACAGCGCCCTCACCGTGCCGGGCACGCTGATGGGCACGCCCAAGTACATGGCCCCCGAGCTGATGCGCGGGGAGGCCGCGGGCGTCCGCAGCGATCTCTACGCTTTTTGCGTCTCGCTCTACGAGGCCCTCTATGGGCAGCTCCCCTTCCCGGCCAGCAGCATGGCCGAGTACTCGCGCGCCCGGCGCGAGGGCCGCCTGCTGCCGCCGCCCACCTCGTCTGACGTTCCACCCTGGCTGGCGCGCACGGTGCTCCAGGGGCTGCACGTAGACCCCCTGCAGCGCCCCTCCTCCATGGAGGCGCTGCTCATGGCCCTGGCGAATGATCCCGAGGAGAAGCGCCGAGCCCAGCGGATGACCGGGACCCTCACCTCGGTGGGGCTGCTGCTGGCCGCGCTGGCCATCTGGGGCTGGGGCCGCCAGCACGCGCAGGAGCCCACGTGCAGTCAGGTGTCGCGTCGGCTGGACGGCATCTGGGACGAGGCCGTGAAGGTGCGGGTGCGCCAGTCGCTGCTGGGCACAAACCTGCCGTACGCGGCGGCCACCGCCGAGCGCGTCACCACCGCCCTCCAGGGCTACGCCGAGCGGTGGGTGAAGCAGAGCCAGGCGCTGTGTCAGGCGGAGCAGACGGCGCAGAACTCGCGGCTGGCGGCGCTGCGCGAGTCCTGCCTGGAGCGGCGCCGCAGCCGGCTCCACGCCACCACGGAGCTGCTGGCGCGAGGCGCCGACCCTGAGTTGCTGGAGAAGGCGGCCCAGGCGGCCCAGTCGCTGCCTCCGCTCGAGGACTGCGAGGACGACAAGGCGCTCACCGCTGCCGTGCCTCCGCCGGAGGATCCGGGCATCCGCGCTCAGGTGGAGGCCCTCCAGAAGAAGGAGGATCGGGTGGAGGCGCTCCTGGTCTCCGGCAAGTACAAGGAGGGACTGGCCGCCGCGGAGCCGCTGCTGCACGAGGTGGAGCCCGTGGGCGATGCGCCGCTCACCGCGCACCTGCTGTTCCTCACGGGCCGGCTCCGCCACGACACCGGCGACTACAAGGGCGCCGAAGCAGCCCTGCGCCAGGCCCTCGCCGAGAGTGCGCGCGGCAAGGATCGGGTGCTCATGTCCCGGTCGCTGAGCTACCTCCTCATCGTCACGGGGGTGCGGCAGAAGCGCCTGCAGGAGGCCACGCCACTGGCGCCCATCGTCGAAGCCGTGGCGGAGGCCACCGAAGACGACGTCGCGCTGGCGCTCGCGCTGCACCACCTGAGCGTCCTGCACCAGGAGATGGGGCAATACCCGGAGGCCTGGGAGAAGGCCACCCGCGCCCTCGCCCTGCGGGAGAAGGCCCTGGGCCCCGAGCACCCGGACGTGGCCAGCTCCCTCCAGCACCTGAGCCACATCGCATGGTGGATGGGCAAGTACCCGCTGGCCCTGGAGATGGCCGAGCGCTCGCTGGCCCTGAAGAAGAAGGTCCTGGGCCCGGAGCATCCCGAGGTGGCCAAGGCGCTCAAGCCCGCGGCCGCCGCGCTGCGGGATCTCGGCCGCTATGAGGAGGCGCGCGAGCGGTTCGCACAGGTGCTGGCCCTCCAGGAGAAGGTGCTCGGGCCTGAGCATCCGGACGTGGCCAGCGCCCTGAGCAACCTGAGCGGGGTGCTCACCGACCTGGGCCGCTTCGAGGAGGCGGTCCAGTACTCGGAGCGGGCCCTGGCCTTGAAGGAGAAGCTCCTGGGCAAGGACCACCCGGACCTGGCCAGCACGCTCAACAACCTGGGCAACGCGCTGTCGGAGATGGGACGCCACCGGGAAGCAATGGAGCGGCACGCGCACGCCCTCTCGCTCCAGGAGAAGGCCCGAGGGCCTCAGCACCCACTGGTGGCCCTGGCGCTCACCTTGCTGGGCACGGACCTGATGAACCTGGGGCGGTACGAGGAGGCCCGGCAGAAGCTCGAGCGCGCGCTGGCCATCCAGGAGAAGGCCTACGGCAAGGACCACCCGGATCTGTCCTACGTGCTCATGGCCCAGGGCGAGCTGCTTCTGGCGCAGCGCCGGCCAATCGAGGCGCTGCCGGTGCTGGAGCGCGCCCTGAAGCTGAGCCCCGAGGGAGGCATCCTCGCCGAGGTGCAGTTCCCCCTGGCCCGAGCGATCTGGGAGGCCCGGCGCGGCGAGCGGCCGCGCGCGGTGACGCTGGCCACCGCGGCCCGGATGCACTGGCAGCAGGTAGGCCAGGGTTCCAAGCAGGACCTCATCTCGCAGTGGCTGGCGGCCCACCCCAGCCCCTGAAGCCCGCGCGGCTCAGGCCACCTTGGGCGCGGAGGTCTGCGCCTGCTGCTGCTGCTGCGCCTGGAACTGCGCCGCCGCCTCCTGCCGTCCGCAGGGCCGCCGGAAGACACAGCGCACGCACGGGGACAGGTCCTCGGACTGAGGGAACACCGAGACATCCTTGGGCGCGTTGGTGGCGGGATCGGCCAGCACCTCGCGCATGCGGGCCACGCTCTGGGCGAAGCGGCCCTTGAAGGCATCCATGGCCTCCAGGTCCACGTGCACGTCCTGCTCCAGCCCCTCGTTCAGGTACACCAGCGAGGCGCGCACCTTCTCCAGCGGGAACTTGTAGCGCTGGGAGACATAGAGCGCGTAGCCCAGCACCTGGTCGTCATAGCCCTCGCGCGCCTTGCCCGTCTTCCAGTCCACCACCACGGGCGCGCCCGTGTCGTCCACGTAGGCGAAGTCGGGGATGGCGAACACCTTGAGTCCATCCAGGGTGAAGCTGGAGAAGTCGAAGCCCGCGTCCACCTCGAGCCACTGGGCGGGCTTGAGCGAGCGCGCCAGCGCCGGCCACCGCGAAGAGAAGAACCACGAGAGCGCCTGGCGCACCGTCTCCCAGTTCTGCTTCCACGCCTCGTCCGTGACGGGCTCGGCATACTCGTGCTCCACCAGCCCGGTGAAGGACTTGCGGTGCTTCTGCGTCCAGTACGCCTTCTTCTGCGAGTGCCGGAAGTCGTCCTGCATCAGCCTGCGGGCCCGGGCCTCGGCCTCGGCCGGGTCCACCGAGCGCCCCGCGCGCCAGTCCAGCAGCACGTCCCGCACGCACTCGTGCACCACGCTGCCGGCCCACGTGTAGCGGTTGTTCAGCTTCTTGAGGACGTACAGCTCGCGCACGTCCTTCGCCGCCTCCGCTTCCCACCCGCCCCACGAGCGGTAGTAATAGAGGTAGTAGGCCCGAAGGCATTCAGAGAACTTCTCGTGGCGGCTCTTGGACCAGGAGAAGTCATTGGTGAGCGTGGTGCGCCTCATGCGAGGCGCGCATCCTAAGCCGTTGGCCGCCCGTCCAGAAGGGGGGCGGGTAAGGAACCAGGCAAATTCCTCACCCAGCGAGGGAGTACCCCTTCACTCCCCGTCGGGTCCTGCCTCCTGGGGCCTACTGGCGAGGGCGGAGCTGGAAGCGATCGTTGGGGAGGCGAGGCAGGCGTCCCTCTCCGCCGGTCGAGCCGGAGTCGCGCGCCCGGGCCTCGTGGACGAGCCCGACGACGTAGCGCTGGGCAATCTGCATGTCCCGGCCCTTCAGGTTGAGCTGGTCCAGCTGCGGCTGGGCCGCCTTGAGGATCTGCCCCTTGCTCCGGAGGGAGACGTCCTTGGCGAGGTCCAGACCGAGGTTCTTCAGCTTGTCACCCACCTGCTTCACGTTGGACGAGAAGTCCAGCAGGCGATCCATCCGGAAGCAGCACTGCGGATCGCGGCTCGACGAAGGCCCCCTCGAGGCCGCCGCTACCGCGTTGGTGAGGCCCTCCTTGACCTTGCCATAATCCTGCTGCAGCGACTCGGAGAGCCGCAAGGCGGTCACGTCGATGGCCTTGGTGCGCTCTTCCTCCGTCGGCAGCTTGGAGATGCGCGTGCCCAGCTTGGCGAACACGTCGCGGTACGGCTCCAGCGAGGGATCCAACTCGAAGTCCAGGTCGGTGCTCGACGGCTTCGCCGAGACCGAGGCCGTGCCCGCCCCCGTGATGCCGGTGTTCCCGGTGGCTGCGGTGCTCGGGCGCGCCGAGGCCGTCTCGAAGCCGTCAGAGGGGCGCTTCGTGGTGGGGACAATCCCGGTGTTCGAGGCCGCAGCGGAGGCGGGGGCCGACGCCGGGCGCGAAGCGACGCGGGGGACCGGGGCGAACTTGGGGGAGTCGATCTTCATGAGGAGGAGCCTCAAGGGTTCTGGAAGAGACTGCGATCACTGGAATTCTCACATCCTTAAAGCCAAAAGTTGCGTCGGGTCGGGCAAAAGCCCCAACTCCTTGGATTTCCTGGGCTTTGCCCCCCATGTGCGCCTTCGGCCGCAAACCCACGATAATGGAGGACGCCACCCGTAGGATCACACGGCAGGGACCATCCGCACATGGGGCACCTCGACACCGCCGAAATCACCCGGTTCCTCCGGGGCCAGCTCTCGCCCGAGCGCTCCGCGGAGGTGGAGCGCCACCTGGCGGGCTGTGAGCAATGCGCCGGGCGGCTCTCCGCCGAGACGGATGGGGCCACCGACGCGCTACCGGCGGCGGAGCAGAGCTACGTCACGGCGGCGGTGTTCGCCGAACAGGCGCCGCCCATCGATCCCTCGCCTTCGCCTTCTGCTTCACCCACGGTTCCTCCGGTGTCCGCGGCGGTAGAGGCCGTCATGCCCCAGTGGGTGAAGGAGGGGCGCACGCCCGATCGCGGCGAGCAAGTGGGGCGCTACCTCGTCCTGGAGAAGGTGGGCCAGGGCGGCATGGGCATTGTGTATTCGGCGTGGGATCCGGATCTGGGCCGCCGCGTGGCCATCAAGCTGCTGCGCACGGACAAGCAGCACGCCGAGGGGCGGACGATTGGCCAGGCGCGGCTGCTGCGCGAGGCGCAGGCGATGGCGCGCGTGTCGCATCCGCATGTCATCTCCGTGTTCGACGTGGGGACGCTGGGCGAGGGCGTCTTCGTCGCCATGGAGTTCGTGGACGGCACCACGCTGAAGAAGTGGGTGAAGGACGAGAAGCACTCGTGGCACGAGGTGCTGGACACCTTCCTGTCGGCGGGCCGGGGCCTTGCGGGCGCGCATGCGGCGGGGCTGGTGCACCGGGACTTCAAGCCGGACAACGTGCTGATTGGGAAGGATGGACGGGTGCGGGTGACGGACTTCGGCCTGGCGCGCATGGCCGAGGACGGGGTGGAGCCAGCGCGGCCCGCGCTGCCGGAGGGAGCGCTCGATCACGCGGCGCCGGAGCTGGTCCAGGTGACGCTGGATGGCCAGGCGGTGGGTACGCTCATGTACATGTCCCCGGAGCAGCGGCGCGGAGAGGCGCCCGATGCACGCGGGGATCAGTTCAGCTTCTGCGTGGCGCTGTACTGGGCACTGTTCGGGGTGTGGCCGTTCGATCGCACGCGCTCGTCGGCGCGGGATGCGGACTACAGCCCGCCCTCCTCTCATAAGGGGACCTCGCGGCCGAGCCAGCGGCCCGGAGACTTGCGCCCCATCGATCCGGTGACGGGAGCCTTCGAGCCACCCAAGGACTCCAAGATTCCCGCCTTCATCAAGAAGGCGATCATGCGCGGCCTGGCGCCCGACCCGGGGCATCGCTTCCCATCGATGGACGCGCTGCTGCGAGAGCTGGAGTACCGGCCTCGGGTGAGGCGGCTGGCGGCGGGAGCGGCGGCGCTGACGGTGGTGGCGCTGGGCAGCGGCTATGGGTGGTATGCGCATCGGGCCTCGCAGGCGCAGGCGCAGCTGTGCACGGGCGCGGAGCAGAAGCTGGCGGGCATCTGGGATGACGCGGCCCGGAAGAAGGTGGCCGATGCGCTGGTGGCCACGGGGAAGCCCGAGGCGGCGGATGTGGCCTCGCGGGTGACGCGGATGCTGGACACGTACGCGCAGGGCTGGGTAACGGAGAGCACGGAGGCGTGCCGCGCCACGCGGCTCCGGGGCGAGCAGACGGAGCAGTTGCACTCGCTGCGCGTGGTGTGCCTGGAGCGGCGGCTGCAGGACGTGAAGGCGGTGACGGGCGTGCTGGCCTCGGCGGACGCGGCACTGCTTCCCAAGGCGGTGGACACGGTGGCGGTGCTGCCCTCGCTGCGGGCCTGTGCCGACGTGGCGACGCTGAGCCAGGTGGAGGCACCGCCGGAGGATCCGAAGATCCGCGGGGAGATCGACCGCATCTCGGGGGAGCTGGCGCGGCTCAAGGCGATGACGGACGCGGGCCGCTACAAGCCGGCGAGGGAGGTGGCGGAGCAAACGGTGAAGGCGGCCTCCACGCTGGGCTACCGGCCCCTGGTGGCCGAGGCGCTGTACGGGCAGGGCTTCCTGGAAGCGCGCTCGGCGGACTACGTGCAGGCAGAGCGGCACCTGACGCAGGCGGTGTGGACGGCGCACGCCTCACACAATGACGCGGTGGCGGCACGGGCCATGGGCTCGATGGCGTTCACCCTGGGGGCGGATCCGAAGCGGCTCAACGAGGCGCTCCAATGGAGCGAGCTGACGAAGGCCTCCATCGCGCGGATGGGGGGCAATGAGGACCTCGAGATGGACGTCGAGACCTCGCTGGGGATCATCTATTCGAGGGCGGACAAGCCGGACGAGGCGCTGGGACACGTGGAGCGCGCGCTGCAGCTCAACGAGCGGCTCTTCGGCAAGGAGAACGCGCGCCGCCCGAGCATCCTGGTGAACCTGGGGGTGGTGCTCCGGAAGCTGGAGCGGTTCGATGACGCGCTCCAGGCGCTGCGGGAGGGCATTGCCATCCGCGAGAAGGTGCACGGGCCGACGCACCCTTCGCTTGGCAGCTTGAACTACGTGATTGCGCAGGTGCTGCTCAAGACAGGGGACATCGAGCAGGCGCGGACGTATGCGAGCCGGGCACTGGAGATCCGCCTGGCAGCCTATGGCCCCGAGCACCCCGAGGTGGGGGATGCGTACGATCTGGTGGGTATTGCGAACACGCTTGCGGGCAAGCACACGGAGGCGCTGGAGTCCTTCTTGAAGGCGATGGCGCTGAAGGAGAAGGCGCTCGGCAAGGATCACCTGTACATCTCGAACTCGGCGGTGGGAGCGGGTCTGGCGTACCTGGATCTGAAGCAGCCCGAGCGGGCCATGCCCCTCTTCGAGCGAGCCCTCGTGCTCAACACGGAGGAGGAGCCCGTCCGGGGCGATGCGTTCTTCGGCATCGCGCAGGCGCTGGACGCGCTGAAACGCAAGGAGGTGGAGGTGGTGGACGCCGCCCGAAAGGCCCGCGCGGCGTTCGTGAGCGTGAAGGACACCTTGCGCACGGCGGAGGTGGACGACTGGCTGGCGAAACGCGCGAAACCCCAGAGCAAGGTCCGGGCCGCCAAACACCCCTGAGGACGGTCAGGGCGCCGCAGCCGGCCACGGCCGCAACTTCCCGAGAAGCCCGGCGCGCGCCAGCAGTTCATGGACGCGCGCCGCGAGAGCGACATGCTCCGGGTTGGAGACAGTGAACCGCTCGGGGGTGAGGATGACGAGGGTGCCCTTGTCCTCCACCCGCTCGATGCGAACGGGAGCGGGCAGTGGGGGCACGGGGCCTCGCAGGCGAGAGAAGTACATCACCCACCCCACGAAGGTGCCTGCCTTCGGCTTCTCCGTGACGCTGTCCCGATGCGCAGTAGAAGTCACCACCCCCCACTCTGGGTCCCAAGCCACGACCATGGCTCGTAGCGCATCGGTCATTACAGAGGCGCTCAGCATCCGTGCTCCGACAGGCCCTTCATCGAAGGGTTCGAGGACACAAGTCGAAGGAAGAAAGGTGTCAGCGGAACCACACGACCCGTCGACGCCAGACGTTTCCTCTGGGCTGTCACCGGTCCACAGGTGGAAGGAAAAGCCATCCCCGATTTGATGTTCCTCCTGTGCGAACAAACTCTCGAAGTTGGCAGCGCTCGGAACGAACTGACGTTTGCGCGCTTCCTCAAAGGAGTTTGCTGCCCGATACCAGCTGTTCCAAGCCGAGTCGCAACGGCCTATCTCTTGGAAAAATCGCTCCGCACGGCGTGCGCACGCTTCGGCAGATTCGGAACGGGCGAGCCAGTAAGAACCAACGTAGTAGGTCTCAAGCATGGAGCGTCCGTACCTTATGGAACGGGAGGAACATGGATGACCTCGATGTCATCGAGGCCATTTGCCTTGAACAGCTTCCTGAGTGCACTTGCAAATCGCTCTTCAGCAACGATCCACCGGATGGGAGTTCCTCTGGCGGCCCTCAATTGGCGTCGCGCTTGATCAAGCAACTGTTCACGCCCATTGAAGATCCTGAGAAAGTCCAGGTTCTTATCAACCCACTGGGCGTAACCGGTGCTCTTGGTCTCGATGAGCCCCCCGTCGTCATAGCCATCGAACTTGACGTATTTATCTCCCAACTTGACGCGGTAGACGTGACCCTCGGGAGCGCCCGTCACCTGCACCTGATAGCGCCGGGCCTGCCCAGACATGCCCTCGCCCGCCTTGACCCACTCCCCTGGGCCACCGGAGCTGGCTGGCCCGGTCTGAGTTCCCGCCTGCCCACCGGAGTTGCCGCTCGCGGCCATGGCCATGGCGTTAGGCGCCAGCGCGATGGTGACGCCCTCAGCACTGATGGCCACCGACTCCACTTGGGCCAGCGCGGGTGCTGTAAAGCGCACGTTCAACTGCGTCCCGGCCACTACTGCCGCCTGCCCAGCGCCCGGCAACCTCGGCAGCGTCGCCGCCATCCCCGAGGCGGTGCTCCCCACCGCCACCGTGGCCAACATCACGAACGCCCGCGCAGCCTTCTCCCCCATCACTCCTGAGAACTTCTCTCCCGCCGCGTAGATGCCGTCGAAGTCTTGGGCCTCATCCACCTCCCTCATCAACACCAGCCACCCGTCGATCAGCTGCCACACCGTGTCCCAGCCCAGGTACGCCACCGCCCCCAGCGTCAGCAACGCAGCCACGCCCTTGGTCACCGGCTCCGGCAGCGCCAGCAACACCGCATACATCGTCAGGCCGCCCACCACTGTGGCCACCACGGCCTGAGGGCTCACCATTCGGGACAGCTCCTCTTTCATCACTCCCAGCACCTTGCTGTGGGCAATCGCCATGGCCGGCGCGTACTTGGCATCCCCATCCAAGAAGGGCTTGTCCACCAGCAACCGCAGGCAGTCGCCGCCTCCCCATTTCGCCTCGCACCACAGCAGGTAGCGGCGCTTCAGTTCCTCCTGCTCCGGCAGCAACCGTAAGTTCCGGGCGGGGCCTGGCTCGGACACGATGAGCCGCTGGCTTCGGCCCTCGTACCGGTACCACCCACTGCGCTCGGGCACTCCCAACACCTGCCGGGCGTACTCCAGCGGCCGCTCCACGGATGGCACAGCGCGGGCGTGCTGCGCCACGGCTTGCTGGAACGCCTCTTCGCTCACCTCCACCGGCCCCACATCGCGGCCAGGGATGTGAACGACAGGCGCGCCCTGGCCTGTCTCCAAGCGGACGACCTTCGTTGGGGCGCTGCATCCCGCCAGGGATGCGAGCACCAGCGCCACCGCCCACCGTCGCATGGAGAGCCTCCTGGCCGAGCCCTCAGGGAGCGGCCGGTTTCAGGTGTTCCACGGCTCCTGGCGGCAGGCCCGCCGCCGCGCTCGTCAGCACCTCGGGGCGCCCCTGCAAGTGAGCATCCAGGAAGACGCCCGTCACGCGCACGGTGGAGGCCCATGCTTCTGCCGTAGGAGCAGCACGTCCCGAAGGAGCCAACTCAGGAGCGATCGCCGCGGCCGCTCCCAGGCTGGTGAAGTCCAAGTGACGCAGCCCTTCCATCCGGATCAGCCAGCGGTCAGCGCCTCGCAGTGAGCGCACGAACTCGAAGTCCGGCGCCACCACCTCATCCCCCGGCTGGTACAGGTGCAGCAACGGCACGTGGAAGTCCGCAGGGCGAAAATCCGAGAGGCCCTTCAGCCAATCCTTGCCCTGTTGGTTGGCAATGCCTCCATCCAAGCTGACGAAAGCCGCCACCGGGCGCCGCAGCGAGAACAGGAACGCCGCCCGCGCCCCGAAGCTGTGCCCCACCACGGCCACGCGCGCAGGGTCCACCATCGACTCCGAACGCAGCATTGCCAGTGCACGCTCCAGGTGTCTGGCCTGAAGCCGTGCTCCAGCCAGGACATCCTCCACAGGCCCCGGAGGCAACGCACGAGCAAACGAAGGAGTCGTCGCCACCGCATAGCCCTGGCTCGCCAGGTACTCGGCCAGCAGCGCCTGATGATGCGCGGAATGAAACAGCCCCTGCGCCACGAGCACCAGCGGGAAACGTCCGGGCGCCGCCGGGGCATCCAGCCCCGCAGCAACTTCCGAGCCCAGCCAAGCCGCCACAGCCAGAGCCGGAACCCCATTCTGGAGCAGGAGTTGGTTGTACTCGGAGACAGCCTTCTCCCCAGCGGCGGCGCCCTCAGCCAGACGCGCATGAGACTCCAGGCCGGAGAGCGCCACATAGTCCCGGTAGCGCAGGCGCGAACCGCCGCGCTGCCCGCGCGCCACGGGGTACCAGAGCGTCACTTGAGGCGAAGGGGGCCCGGCTTCCTCCCGGGGAGAGAGCGCCTGCGCGGGCAACATGATCACCCGCACGCCCACGTCGAAGGGCCCCGGAGTGAGCGAGCCCCACAGCGCTGGCATTGCAGGCTTCGAGACAGCAAGGGCCTCCGCTTCCGCAGGCCGATTCCCAGCACACCCCACCAGCAGCCCTACGAGGAGGACCACTCCCCCGATCTTCCCAGGCACTCCCGCACGCTCACGCATGGCGTCATCCTCCCATGCCGCGAGCTTGGAGGCTCACTGGGAAGCCTGCGCGCCGGACGCCCCGTGATGCCGAAGCCGGATATCCCCGCTGGACGCGTGGACCTTCACCTCGGCCTCTGTCACGCCCTCCCCGACCTTCCCCTCCAGCGAGTCGGAATCCACAGTCCCTCGAACCCGGATGGGCACCTCCGTCTTCACCTCTCCCGAAGACGTGTGGGCCTCGAAGTGGAAGGACGCATCCGGAGCCACCGCCAGGGTGATGTCCCCCGAGCTGGCATCAATGTCCCAGCGGGCCCGAGCGCTCGGGGACCCTCGAACCTGCACATCCCCGCTGGAGCTGTCGACCTCGATATCTCCCGCAACCTCCTCCAGCACCACCTCTCCCGAGGAGCTGTTGACCTGGGCCGCCCCCACCTGCGTCAGCCTCACGTCCCCCGAGGAACTGTCCACCTTCACCGGGCCTTGCAGCCCTCGGACCTCGACGTCACCCGACGAGGTGTCGATGGACGCGGCGACCTCGGGAGGCACCACCACCACATAGTCGATGCTGACGCCCTGGAACATTCCATCCCCCGGCAGCTTCTTCCGCCCGAGGGAGAGCACCTGCCCCGAGACCTCCACGGGAGGCTCGCGAGCGATCTGCTCCGCCAGTTCCCGCGCCTTCTCCGGGCTGCTCGCGTACACGGAGATGCGTCCGGTGACCTGGAACCGGGCCCCCGGCACGCCCTGGATGCGGACGTCCCCCGAGGAGGTATCCACCTCGACACGCGAGAGGGGCCCCTCCCCACTCTGCTCGAACGACTGCTCGAACTGGTTGCGAGCCTCGAAATGCGCGCAGCCCACGCCCGCCAGCGCGAGCAGGAACAGCCAGCCCCATGATCTCTGCATGACACTCTCCTCCCTCTGGGTGCGACGATCGGGCTCTACGTGGGAACAGTTGTCCAATTGCACACCGCAGCGGACCTCGGGGACTTTGCGCCGACACAGGGGCTCCCTAGCCTTCGCGAGTCTGCTGCCCACCTTCGGACAGCAGAATTCAGCAGGAGCCCAGATGGCCTCGAAGAAAAGCAGCAGCAGCAGCAGCAAGAGCCGCAGCCGGAGCACCAGCCGAAGCAGCAGCAGCAGCAAGGGTGGCGCCAAGACCAAGAACCCCCGCCAGTACAAGGCGCTCAAGCGCAAGGGCATGCCCAAGGCCCGCGCCGCGAAGATCGCCAACGCGGGCAAGTCCGCGAGCCGCAAGGGCGGCAAGCGCGGCGGCTCTCGCAGCTCCAGCAAGAAGTAAGCGCCCGGCCCAGAGCCAGCCGCGTGCAGGGCGCGGTAGACTCGGGCCGTGCCCAAGACGCTGCGGCTCATTCTGGCGGTCCTCCTGCTGGCCCTCCCAGCGCTCTGGTGGGGCCTGCGCACACCGCCCGAAGCGCCCGCAGCCCCTGGCCCGGCCCAGGCCGCCGCCCGTCCAGGCTCCTCCCCTGCTTCACGTTCACCCCATACCTCGGGGACTTCAGAGGCGAAGGAGCCCGAAGACGATGATCTCCCCTCGGAGGACATCGACGCCGAGCTCCTGGAGGAGGAGCTCGCGGGCCCAGGCCCCTGCATCGAGCTGGAGGTGACAGCCCTCGGAGCGCCCGTCCCGAATGCGAAGGTGGGCGCGGTCCGGCTCGAGAGCGAGGACCTCGCTTACGACCTGACCCCCTTGCCCGTGGGCCCCGAGGGCCGCAGGCAAGCGTGGTGCAAGCCGGGAGAGTACAGCCTCGCGGCGCTCGCCCCAGGCTTCGCGGTCTCGAGGGTGAAGCTCACCGTGAAGGAGGGCGGAGCCAAGCCCATCGCCCGGTTCGAGCTGACCTCCGGCCACACCTTGACCGGGCGCGTCCTGGACAAGGACTCGGAGCAGCCGCTCGCGGGGGCGCAGCTGTCCCTCCAGCTGATAGGCGATGACTTCAGCGGCATCGTGCCGGACGTCTCCGTCACCAGCGACGCGCGAGGCCTCTTCCGGGTGGACACGCTCGTCGCGGGCACCTACCTGATCGAAGCCAAGGCCCCAGGTCATACAGAAACCTCGCTCGAGGTCGAAGTCCCCGGACGGCAGTCCGTGAGCATCGAGCTCGAGGGCACCGCCCAGCTCGAAGGCCAGGTGGTCGATGGCACGGGCGCACCCGTTCCAGGAGCGCAGGTCTGGGCCACCACCTCGGGCCGCTACTCCGAGGGCTTGGCGGAGCCAGCGGACGCGCAGGGGCGCTTCTCCCTCGAGGTCAGCGAGGGCACATACCTGCTTGCCGCGAGCGCCACGGGCTTGTCGGGCTTCCATGAGGGCAAGGTGACGGTGGCGCGCGGTGGGCTGGTGGATGGGCTCGTCATCCGCCTGCGTCTCACCGGCACCCTCTCGGGGCGGGCCTTCGTGAAGTCCACCCAGGAGCCCATCCAGGGAGCATTCCTCTCCCTTCGCCATGGGGAATCGGGGTGGACCCACAGTGTCCAGTTGCACCAGAACGGCACCTTCCGCGCGGAGCGCCTCCCGCCGGGCCTGTACTTCGTCTCGCTCTCCAAGGAGGGCTTCTCCGACACGCGGCGCGAGGACGTGCGCATCGAGTCCGGCCAGGAGACCCCGTTGGAGCTCTCGCTGATCCGCGAGGCCAGGCTGGAGGGAACGGTGACGGATGCCCTGGGCCGCCCCGCCGAGGATGCCAGCGTCCTCGTCGTGCTCGAGGCGGGCCCCGAGGGCCGGCGCCGGGTGCACAACGGAACCCCGGACGAGTCGGGCCACTACCAGATCTCAGGCCTGTCCCCGGGGCATTACTCTGTCGAGGCCAAGATCGCATGGACCGGCCAGCCCGTGACCCGCGAGCTCACGCTCCAGGAGGGTGAGACCGCTCGCGCCGACTTCGTCCTCCTGGAGTCCTTGGGCATCGTCGAGGGCACCGTGCGCCGGGCCAGCGGCGGGCATCCCGCCTACCCCGTGTCCATCGGGGCTGTCTCCTCCGAGATCAGCGACCAGACGGCCGAGGTGGATGAGCAAGGACACTTCACCCTGAAGCTGCAGCCGGGCGACTACACCTTCCGCGCGTCCTACACCGACGCGGAGGACGAGGGCCCCGAGCGCTCCGTCCGCGTCGAGGCCGGCAAGGTCGCCCGGGTGAGCCTCACCGTCCCAGACATGGTGGCGGAGACCTCGGGCATCGTCCTGAACGCGCGCGGAGAGCCCGTGCCCGAAGCGGAGGTGGGCCTGGACGATGGCGCCGAGCTGACCTCCTACACGGACACCAACGGCCAGGGGCAGTTCACGCTGACGACGTCCCTGAGCAGTCTGGGCAAGCGTGTCTCCGTGAGCGCCGAGCGGGGCGCCGAGCAGGGCTCGCTGAAGAACGTGCGCGTGGGCAGCCGAAACGTGGTGGTGCGGCTCGAGAAGGCCGCCGCCCTTCGAGGCCGGATCGTCACGGTGCGCGGCGCGCCGGTGCAGGGCTTCGAGCTGCATGTGTTCCAGCTCAAGGAGGACACCTCCACGGACCGGCTGGGTGATCGCCCCTTCGTGGGGGATACCTTCGAGTGGGTGGATCTGCCCCCGGGAACACTGGAGCTGCAGGCGCGCACCACCGATGGCCGCACCGGCAAGGTGAAGGTGCAACTGGCCGCCGGCCAAACCTCCACCGCCGAGGTGCCTGTGGGCATCCTGGCCAGCGTGACGGGCCGGCTTGTCAACGCCGCGGGAGCTGCCCTCATGCTGCAGGTGTCCCTGGATGTCGGCACACCGGGCGAGCAGCGCATCTACCCCGCTCAAGATGGCCGCTTCGAGTTCCTCGCACTCGAGCCGGGCCAGCACCGGATGGTCATCGGCACCAGGCAACACATCCTCTTGGAACTGGCCGAGGGAGAGGCGCTGGACCTCGGCAAGCTGACTCCCGGCACTGCGCCCACGCCTCGCTGATCAAATCACCGGGTAGAAGGTGACCCAGGCGCCAATGCCCCCTGCCACTGCATCCTTTTAGTGGGAAGCTTTGAGGTACCTCCGGTGTCATGGAGGTGGACGTTCTCGAGACGCATATGGACGAGGCCAAGAGCCCAGGGGGGCCCCCTCTCCCCCCGCACATCTCCGAGTCGCTGGGCCCTGAGCTGGAAGCCGCCGAGGCCCGCCTGCGCTTCGTCGTCGGACTGACGGACAGCATCATCTTCGAGATCGACGCGGAGGGGCGCTACGTGGCCATCGTGGCCCGCTCGGACGAGCTGTTGGCGGTGCCTCGGGAGAAAGCGCTGGGGCGCACCCTCCATGAAGTCCTCGGTCCCCAGGCCGCCAAGCCGTTCATGGAGCGGATCCTGCGGGTCCTGCAGACGGGAAAAACGGAGCGCTTCGAGTACAGCCTGCAGCTCCCCGCAGGGCTGTGCTGGTTCAGCGCGGACATGGTGCGGGTGGCCCACCGGCAGACGGTGGTCGTCCTGGTCCGGGACATCACCCAGCGCAAGCTCCTGGAGCAACGGCTCATTCAGGCGGATCGGCTGGCGGCCATGGGGACACTGGCGGCCGGCGTGGCCCACGAGGTGAACAACCCCCTGAGCTACATCTGCTCCAACCTCAACTTCATCTCGGAGGGCGTGGAGGCGCTGCGCTACCTGCTGAAGGCCCCTCCTGACGAGGCGACGCCCGCTCACTTACTGGCGACCCTGGATGAGTGTCTGGAGGCGCTCGCCGAGTCCCAGCAGGGCGCGCGACGCATCTTACACCTCGCGGGCAACTTGAAGACGTTCGCGCGAGGGAACGACGAGCCCCAGGAACTGGTGGACGTTCAGCGCTCCCTGAAGGCGACGCTGGCCCTGTGCCAGCAAGAGCTGAGAGGCCGGGCCCGCCTGGTCCAGCAGCTCGGAGCGGTCCCCCCCGTGATGGGCAACGCCACGCTCCTGGAGCAGGTGTTCCTCAACCTGTTGCTCAACGCGTTCCAGGCCATCCCCGAGGGAGCGCCCGGGCAGCACGAGGTGGGCGTCCGTCTCTTCGTGGAGCAGGACCACGTCGTGGTGGAGATCCGCGACACCGGTGCTGGCATGCCCGAGGCGATGATCCAGCGCATCTTCGATCCCTTCTTCTCCACCAAGCCGGTGGGAGCGGGAACGGGGCTGGGGCTGTCCATCAGCCACGGCATCATCACCCGCATGGGCGGAGACATCTCCGTGGAGAGCGCCCTAGGGCGGGGCACCTGCTTCCGCGTGCGGCTGCCCACTCCGCCGGATGCCACCGGCAGCCGCCCCTCCTCGCCCAGCGGGCAAGCACATTCGACATGAGAAAGTGAGGTGCGCCACGGCCTACCAGACAGGTAAGGTGCGCCCCACCATGTCTGACGGAGCCTTTCGGGGACGGGTTGTCCTCATCACCGGAGCATCGAGCGGCATCGGCCGGGCCGCAGCCCTCGCGTACGCGGCCCAGGGGGCCCACGTGGTCCTCGCCGCCCGGCGCGAGGAGCTGCTGAAGGAGCTGGCACGCGAGCTGGAGGGGCGAGGAGCCCAGGCGCTCGCCGTGCGCTGTGACATCACCCAAGCGGCGGACGTGGAGCGGCTGGCGCGTGAGGCCGAGGCGCACTTCGGCGCGGTGGATGTCCTCATCAACAATGCGGGCATTGGACTGTTCGGCCCGGTGGAGGCGCTCTCCGAGGAGCAGCTGCGCCAGGTGTTCGAGCTGAACTTCTTCGCCCTGGTGCGCGTCACGCAGGCCGTGCTGCCGCTGCTGCGCAAGCGCCCGGGGGGGCAGATCGTCAACGTCAGCTCGGTGCTGGGCCACCGCGGGCTGCCGCTGCTGGGGGGCTACTGCGCGGCCAAGGCGGCGGTGAACGCGCTCACCGAGTCCCTGCGCGCGGAGCTGGCCGCCGAGGGCCTCTCCGTGCTGCTCGTGTCTCCGGGCTTCACGGAGACGGAGTTCCGGCAGACGCGGCTGCACGCCCAGGGCTGGCAGCAGAACGCGCCCCCGCTGAAGCAGATGAGCGCGGAAGAGGTGGCTGCAGCCATGGTGAAGGCCAGCCGCCGCCACCGCCGGGACACCGTGCTCACCTTGCCGGGGCGGCTGATGGTGCTGGCCAACCGCCTCGTGCCGGGCCTCTTCGATGTCGCCGCCCGGCGCATGCTCCACCGCATGGCGAAGCGGCCCGAGCCATGAGGAAGCGCACCGCCGCCGCCCCCGTCCCGGAACTGCCCGAGGCCCGGAGGCTCGCGTCCATCCGCGCGCCGCTGCTCGCCTGGTACGACCGGGAGCGGCGGGATCTGCCCTGGCGCCGCACGAAGGACCCGTACGCCATCTGGCTGAGCGAGGTGATGCTCCAGCAGACCCAGGTGGCCACCGTCATTCCCTACTGGGAGCGGTTCCTCGCGCGCTTCCCCACGGTGGAGGCGCTGGCCGCGGCCCCGCTGGATGACGTGCTCGCCGGGTGGCGAGGGCTCGGGTACTACTCGCGCGCGCGAAACCTGCACCGGGCCGCGCAGGAAGTCGTGGCGCGCTTCGGAGGCAAGCTCCCCTCCTCCGCCGAGGCACTGCTCACCCTGCCCGGCTTCGGCCGCTACACGGCGGGCGCCGTGGCCTCCATCGCCTTCGGAGAGGAAGCACCGCTGGTGGATGGGAACGTAGCGCGCGTCCTCTCTCGCCTCTTCGAGGTGGAGGGCCCTCCCGGAGACCGCGCCCGCGAGGCCCACCTGTGGGGGCTGGCCCGGGCGCTCGTGAAGGGCGAGCGGCCGGGAGATCTCAACCAGGCCCTGATGGAGCACGGCGCCACCGTGTGCCGACCTGAGAGCCCGCTGTGCCTGCTGTGCCCCGTACGAGCCGCTTGCCTCGCCTTCCAGCACGGCCGCGTGAACGAGCTGCCTCCCGCCAAGGTGCGCGCCGCGCCCAAGCGCCTGACGCTCGCGCTGGCGGTGTGGCCCCACGAGAACACGCTGCTCTTCGCGCGCCGGGCCGACAAGGGGCTCTTCGGAGGCCTCTGGGAGCTCCCTGCTGCGGAGATCGACCCGGACGCGGAGGACGCCGCAGCGGCCACGAAGCTCTCGGAGTCCCTCGGAGTCTCGGTCACCGCCAAGACCGCACTGGGCACGGTGCAGCGCCAGCTCACTCACCGGGCACTCACCCTGAGGCTGCTGCGCGTCTCTGGCCGCCAGCTTCCCTCCCGTGCGCCCGCCTTTCACGAGCTACGCTGGTGCACACCCGCGCAGGCCGAGGGGCTCGGCATGAGCACCGCCATGCAGCGCGCGCTCGAGGCCGCGCTGAGGGCTGGAGTGCTGGGCGGCTGAGGTCCTTGGCTGACCGGGAACCGACCTGCCGAGTGTGGCCCGGGAAACAGCTCCCGAAGTGTCGTGTTCACACCAGAACCCACGGACCTGGGTGCGGTTCCATCCACGTGGGGTTTCCCTCATGGTTCGCCAGTTATTCCCAATCCGCAGGAGAAGCCATGGCCCGCAACACCGCCAAGAACCCGACGACGAACGAGAAAGAGACCGCGAAGGTTGCCACCACCCCGCCGGCCAAGGCGGCGACGAACACGGCCGCGCCCGCGCGCACGGGCCCGACCCACGAGCAGATCGCCCGCCGCGCCTATGAGATCTTCCTGGCCCGCGGTGGCCAGCCCGGCAACCCCGAGCAGGACTGGAGCCAGGCCGAGCGCGAGCTGCAGCTCGGACGCCAGTAGCCGCCGCTAGATGACGTAGAACTCCGGACCGCGCTCGGTGTCGAGCGTCTCGTGCAGCCGCCGCTGCGCGGCCCGCAGTTCTCCCAAGATGCGCTCGGCATCTTGCACCGAGCGCATCGCCAGGCCGCACGCGGGCGTCAGCATCATGTGCGTGAGCACCTGCGTGAAGCTGTGCCCCTTGGGCAGCGCCGCCTTGAGCGAGGCCTCCACCGAGTCCGTCAGCTCCGTCACGTCATACGTGGACGTGAGGTCGGTCGGGATGATGCCCAGGCTCAGCGTGGCCCCCGAGTTCAGGAAGCGCGTAAGCGCCTCCGTCTCCTCGAGCATCGCGTCCAGCGAGAGCCGCACGTCCAGCGACAGCAGGTCCGGCTGCACGTCCAGCAGCGCGGCCCAGTCGGTGTTGCCGCAGCAGTGGATGCCCACCAGGGCGCCCTCGCGCTGCAGGGCCAGCGTGAGGAGCTTCATCTCCTGAAGGGCCAGCAAGTGGCGAGGCTGAGACCGCTGGAAGGCATACAGCCCCGGCTCGTCCAGGAAGAAGAGCGGCGTGGCGCCCGTGCGGCGCAGCGCCTTCACCATCGCCAGCGAGCGCACCATCACCAGCCGGAACAGGGCCTGATCCAGCCCTGGCACCTCCAGCGTGGTACGGCCGTCGCTGGTGCGCGCCACGGAGAGCACCGTGAAGGGGCCGGCAATTTGAGCCTTGGCGAGCCGCAGCTTCCGGTTCTCCACCTCCCAGAGGAACGGCAGCCACGCGCGGCAGGCCTCCGGCGTCGGCTCGAAGGCCTCCAGCTCTCCGGAGGACAGCGCCGCCTCCAGCTTGGCCTCGAAGGCCGCCCGGCCCGCCTCCCACTTTGCGAGGTCCACGGTGCAGATACCGTCCTCGTCGTAGCTCAACCCCGGCAGCCCCTCGATGGCCGAGGGGATCATGTACTCGGATGGATGGTGCATGGGCATCTGCGGGAGGAAAGGGATGTCCATGGCCAGCGCGGCCTGGAGTCCCATCTCCACCTGCGTGTGCGGCATGCTCCCGATGCCCGTGGACGAACAGGCGGGAAGAAGCTGAACGGCACGGCGAATGATCGGCGCGCTCATAGGGGCCCCACTCTACGTCACCGAGAAATAGTGCGCCTGAGGATGATGGAAGACGAGTGCGGAGACGGACGCCTCGGGCTCCATCATGCAGCCGTCCGTCAGCTGGACGCCGATCTCCTCTGGACGCAGCGCGGCAAACAGCAGCGCCTGGTCCTCCAGCCGCGGGCACGCGGGGTAACCAAAGGAGTAGCGCTTGCCCTCGTATTCCGCGCGGAAGCGCTCCAGCATCGTCATGTCCGGCTTGTCCGGGAAGCCCCACATGCTGCGGATCTGCGTGTGGATGAGCTCCGCGTAGCCCTCGGCGGTCTCCAGCGCCAGCGCCTGCACGGCGTGCATCTTGAGGAACTCGCCCTTGACCTTGAACCCCTCGGCAAGCTCGCGGATGCCCGCGCCCGCGGTGGTGACGAACATGGCCAGGTTGTCCCGAGGCTCACCGCCCTCCAGAGGCAGCACGTAGTCCGCCAGGCACAGCCCGTCCTCCTTCTCCTGGCGCGGGAAGTCGAAGGCGGCCTTCTGCTCGCCGGTGCGCCCGTCGAAGAGCAGCACGCGGTTGCCGTCGCTGCCCGCCTTGAAGAACTGGAAGACGGAGCGCGCCTTCATGACGCCGTCGCGCAGGAAGGACTTGATCTCCTCCACGGCCTCCTTGAGCGCCAGCGCCTTGCGCCCCTCCTCCGTCTTGGCCAGCTCGGCCTCGGCCGGAGTGCCCAGCGCGCGCGAGGCCGTGCGAAGGCCCAGGTGGCGCCCGTAGAGCATGACGGGGTTGATGAACTTCCAGATGTGGTCCAGCGGCGTGTTGGTCAGCACGTGGCGCTCGTAGTCCGGCACGGGCGGCACGCTCGCCAGGATGTCCACCTCCTTGCTGCGCCTGGAGGGCACCACGGCCACGGGCGCCTTGGGGCGCTCCTTCACCTCCTGGGCCAGCTTCTGGCGCCGGACGGTCAGGTCCTCCTTGAGCTTCGCGTGGCCGGCCGGGTCGACGATCTGCTTGGCCAGCTCCAGGCCGCTCATGGCGTCCTGCGCGTAGGCCACGGTGCCCTGGTACGCGGGGGCAATCTGCCGGTCCACGAAGTTGCGGCTGAGCGCCGCGCCGCCCACGAGGATGGGCACCTCCACACCGGCGCGCTTCAGGTCCTCCGCGGTGGCCACCATCTGGTGCGCGCTCTTCACCAGCAGGCCGGACAGGCCGAGCATGTCCGGCTTGTGCTCCTTGACGGCCAGCACGAGCTGCTCGGGCGGCACCTTGATGCCCAGGTTCACCACGTGGAAGCCGTTGTTGGCGAGGATGATCTCCACCAGGTTCTTGCCGATGTCGTGCACATCGCCCTTCACCGTGGCGAGGACGATCTTGCCGCGCGAGGCCGCCTGGGCCTTGCTCATCCTCGGCTCCAGGTGCGTCACCGCGGCCTTCATGGACTCGGCGCTCTGGAGCACCTCGGCGACGATGAGCTCGTTGGCGCCGAAGAGCCGGCCCACCTCGTCCATGCCCTTCATCAGCGGGCCGTTGATGATCTCCAGCGGCGCGTACTTCTCCAGCGCCAGATCCAGGTCCGCGAAGAGGCCATCACGGGTGCCCTCGATGATGTAGCGCTGCAGCCGCTCCTCCAGGGGCAGCGAGGACGTGGCGGCCTTCTGCGGCTTGCGCTCGCGGAAGTGGGCGGCGAAGGGCGTCACCGGATCCGGGCCCTGGTTGTAGAGCAAGTCTTCGGAGAGCTTGCGCTCCTCGGCGGGCAGCGACGGGTAGCGCTCCAGCTTCTCCGAGTTGACGAGCGCCATGTCCAGGCCTGCCTGCACGCAGTGGTACAGGAACACGGAGTTGAGGACCTCGCGGCCCGCGGTGGGCAGGCCGAAGGACACGTTGGAGATGCCGAGCACCGTCTTGCACTGGGGGAAGCGCTGCTTGATGAGGCGCACGCCCTCGATGGTCTCCACGCCGCTGCCCGTGTACTGCGCGTCGCCCGAGGCGCACGGGAACACCAGCGGATCGAAGTACAGATCCTCTGCCTTCATCCCGTACTTCTTCGTGAGCAGCTCGAAGGAGCGCTCGGCGACCTCCAGCTTGCGCTGCCGCGAGACGGCCATGCCCTTCTCGTCGATGCAGCCCACCACCAGCGCGGCGCCGAACTGGCGGGCCAGCGGCACCACCTTCTCGAAGCGCTCCTCGCCGTCCTCCAGGTTGACCGAGTTGATGATGGCCTTGCCCTGGCTGTACGTGAGCGCCATGGCGATGACTTCCTCGTCCGTGGAGTCGATCATCAAGGGCACGCGCACCTTCTTGACGACGACCTCCAAGAAGCGGCGCATGTCTTCCAGCTCGTCCCGGTCGGGGTTCGCGAGGCAGATGTCGATGACCTGGGCGCCGCGCTTCACCTGGGCGCGGGCGATCTCCGAGGCGTCCTCGACCTGGCCCGCGACGATGAGCTCCTTGAACTTCTTGCTGCCGATGACGTTGGTGCGCTCGCCGACGATGACGGGACGCTCGTCCTCCTTCACCTCCAGGTAGTCCACGCCGGACAGCGTGGAGCGCGGGCGCGGGGCCTCGCGGCGCGGCTTGAGGCCCTTCACCGCGTCGGCGATGGCGCGGATGTGGTGCATCTGCGTGCCGCAACAGCCGCCCACCACGTTGAGCCAGCCGTGCTCACAGAAGCGCCGCAGCGAGCGGGCCAGCATCTCCGGCGTCTCCAGGTAGTGCCCGTTCTCGTCCGGCAGGCCCGCGTTGGGCACGCAAGACACCGGGAAGGAGCTCATGCTGGACAACGAGCGGATGTGGTCCGTCATGAACTCGGGGCCGGTGGCGCAGTTGAGGCCCAGGTAGAGCAGCTCCACGTGCTCCAGCGACGCGGCGAGGCTCTCCACGGACTGGCCCGCCAGCATGGTGCCCATGGGCTCGATGGTGCCAGACACCGCCACCGGCAGCGCATACCCCAGCTTGCGGAACGCGCGCTGGCAGCCGAGCAGCGCTGCCTTCACGTTGCGCGTGTCCTGGCACGTCTCCACCAGCAGGTAGTCCGAGCCGCCGATGGCCAAGCCCTCGGCCTGCACGGCGAAGTTGTCCACCAGCTCCTCGAAGGTGATGCCGCCCGTCACCGAGATGGCCTTCGTGGTGGGACCGATGGAGCCCGCCACCCAGCGCATCCGCCCATCCTTCGCCTCGGCGGCCTCGGCGGCGTTGCGCGCCACGCGAGAGGCGGCGGCGTTGATCTCCACCGCCTTGTGCCCCAGGCCGAACTCGGCGAGCACCACCGGCGTGCCGCCGAAGGAGTCCGTCTCCGTCACGTCCGCGCCCGCGGCGAAGTAGTCCGCGTGGATCTTCTCGATGACGTCCGGCCGGGTGAGGGCGAGGTGCTCGTTGCAGCCCTCGTACTCGGCGCCGCCGAAGTCCGCGGCCTTGAGGTTCTGGGCCTGGATGAGCGTGCCCATGGCGCCATCGAGCACCAGGATGCGCTCGCGCATGGCCATGCGGAGGGCCTCGACGCGGCGGCCGTTTTCACCCGGGGGCGGAGGCAGGGGGGCTGGCAGGTGG
Organism: Hyalangium minutum; assembly: GCF_000737315.1. Taxonomy (GTDB): domain Bacteria; phylum Myxococcota; class Myxococcia; order Myxococcales; family Myxococcaceae; genus Hyalangium; species Hyalangium minutum. Next base: position 71,074 of record NZ_JMCB01000015.1, on the reverse strand, counting down.
CTCATGCGGGTTTGACTCCGGTGAGGAGAAAGACGCGGAAGGGGCTGGCCCCGTCCCGCGCGTGCGTCTCTCGGGTGATGGTTTGAAAACCTGCTTCGGCGAGTGCGGCTTCGAGGAACTCGGGGGCAAACCCCAGGTGCTTGTGGCCCAGCCGGTCGAGCACCCAGCGCTCGTCGTGGGGCATGAGCTCCAGCACCACCAGCTTGCCGCCGGGCTTGAGCAGCCGCGCCGCCTCGGTCAGCACCGCGCCGGGGGACTCCACGTGGTGAAGGCTCTGCGAGATGACGACCAAGTCCCTCTCCGCGCTCGGCAGAGAGAGGCGGTGCAAGTCCTCGCACAGGAAGTGGATGTTGGTGCAGCCCTCGCGGGCGGCGCGCTCCTTCGCCTGGGCGAGCGCCTCGCGGTTCTGATCAATCGCCCAGACGCGCCGGGCCCAGCGGGCGATGGACACGGAGAGGGTGCCGGTGCCGCAGCCGAAGTCCACCACGTCCAGCGGCGGCAGCAGCGAGGCGAGCGCTCCGGCCCAGAGGAACCAGGACTGGCCGGGCTCCAGCAGGCGCTCGTTGAGGGCCTGGCGATCCTCGCGGGCGCGCAGCAGATCCTTCAGCCGCGCGGAGTCCCCGTCCTCATCCTCGGCCTCCTGGGCCATGCGGATGAGAGGCCAGCGTGCGTCCTCCTGATCGAGCGCCAGCGAGTAGTAGCTGTAGCCCGCCTGCCGCTCCTCGCGGATGAGGCCCAGACCCTTGAGCTTGCCCAGATGGTGGGAGACCGAGGACTGCGCCACCCCCACGAGGGACACCAGCTCCGTCACGTTCAGCGGCGCCTGCGCCACAAGGCGCAGGATCCGCAGCCGTGTCGCATCGCCAAGGACGCGAAAGGACTGGGAGAGAACATCCATATCGGTGAATCAACATATATCGATTCAACCCGAGGTGCCAAGCGTATTCCCGACGCAATGCGTTGCCCACGCCATGACACTCGTCTATGTGGGCCCGCATGCCTCCCACCACCCTTCTCCAGCACCTCGAAGGCAAGCGTATTGGGCTTGTTCTCTCGGCCGGCTACTTCGGCTTCTACGGACACACCGGGTTCCTCAAGGGCCTGGCGGCCGCAGGCATCCAACCGGCTGCGTATGCCGGAACCTCGGCGGGAGGCATGGTGGCGGCGTTCGCGGCGGCGGGCATGCCGCTGCGCAAGCTCGAGGAGCTGCTGCTGAAGCAGACGAAGAAGAACTTCTGGGATCCGGATCCGATCGGCGCGGTGATGGATGCGCGGCGCGGCCACGGCTTCACGGGCCTGCTCAAGGGCGAGCGCTTCCGGAAGCTGCTGGAGGAGCACCTGCCGGTGCCCCATTTCGAGGAACTGCCGCACCCGCTGCTGTTGGTGGCGGCGAACCTCACCGAGGGCACACATGACGTGTTCACCACGGGCGAGCTGGCGCCGCGCGTCCACGCCACCTGCGCGTACCCGGGGCTGTTCCGGGCGGTGCCCATCGGCAACAGCCACTACTGGGATGGAGGGTTGGTGGACAAGGCGCCCGCGCTGGCGCTGAGCGAGAGCGCCATCGGCAAGGAGCTGGACGCCATCCTGGTGCACTACCTGCCCAGCCGCACCCGGAAGATCCTGGGCGGGCCATTGGTGTACGCGCAGGGCTTGGCGACGGCCTCCGCGGCGCTGCGGCATGACCACTTCCGCCTGCAGCTGTCCATCCTGGAGGGGCGGAAGGTGCCCGTGTACGTCGTCACCTCGAACCTGCCGCCGGTGACGCCGACGACGCTGGAGCGCGGCTTCGACGCGCTCGATCAAGCGCGGCTCTCCGCGGAGCGCGCGCTGGCACGGCCTCCTCAGCGCTTCGAGGAGGGGTGAAGCAGTACCGCCGGGGAACTACACGGCGACGGCGGTCAGGCCCTCGGCCTCCTGGGCCATGATCTCGGCCAGGGCGGTCTTGAGCTTGTCCTTGGCGCGGATCTCCAGCTGGCGGGCGCGCTCGCGGGAGAAGCCGAAGTGCTCGCCAAGCTCGCTCAGGGTCATCTCCTGGTCGCCCATGATGCGCTGCTCGATGATGAAGCGCTCGCGCGGGTCGAGCCGCATCATGGCCTGGCGCACGCGCGCGCGGGTCTGATCGGCCTCCTGGCGGTCGGCGACCTCGTCGACCTGGGAAGCGCCCTCGGACTCGACGAAGTCCAGGTGCGTGGAGTCACCGTCCTCGCCGATCGGAGCGTCGAGGGACAGGTCGCGGCCGCCCATGCGCTGCTCCATCTCGCGCACGTCGGAGGCCTTCACGTTCAGCTTGCGGGCGATCTCCTCGGCGTCGACGATGGTGTTCTCACCGCCGAGCTTCTCGAGCTCGCGGCGGGTGCGGGCCAGGGCGAAGAAGAGCTTGCGCTGAGCCTGGGTGGTGCCGAGCTTCACGAGCGACCAGGACTTGAGGATGTAGTTCTGGATGTACGCGCGGATCCACCACACCGCGTAGGAGATGAGGCGGATGCCCTTGTCCGGATCGAACTTCTGCACGGCCTTCATCAGGCCGATGTTGGCCTCCTGGATGAGGTCGCTGACCTTGATGCCGTAGGAGCGGTACTCGTAGGAGACCTTCACGGCGAAGCGGAGGTTGGCGGTGACCAGCTGGTGGCCGGCCTGGTAGTCGCCTGCGCGGAAGCGCCGCGCCAGGTCCTGCTCCTGCTGAACCGTGAGCAGCGGGTACTTGCTGATCTCGGAGAGGTACGTGGAGAGAGAGTCAGGGGAGTTCAGAGAGGAGGAGGCCTGCATGGTGTCCCTCGGGGGCGATGAAGAGGACGGGGGGAGAAACTGCGCTGAACCGCTTGCGAGGACTCTCTTAAGCAAGGCAGAGGCCAGCACCTGTTCTGCGCCAACTCCCAGGAGTTACAGCCACTTGCATGAAACAGGGGGCATGATTAGGGCTGGAACAGGGTAACTTTTTCAGGCCTGCTCCCCTGCCCTTGTTGCACGATTTCCGGTGGGCTGATGTCGCAGAAGCACCGCAAGCACATGTGCGCAACCGTGCGACCAGGGCGGATCGACAGGCAGGAGGGCGAACCCCATCTTCCTGGGAGATGGCCGAGCTCTACAGGGACCTGCGCCAGCTCTGCACAGGCGACCGGTTTGTGGTCTTTCGCGGCCGCAGTGAGGACGGTGCCGACGTCGTCATCAAGTCCCTCCGGCCCGATCGGCCCGATCCTTATAGCGCCCTGCTGCTCCGGCATGAGTACGAGCTGCTCAGCCGTCTGGAGGTGCCGGGGAGCGCCCGGCCGCTCGGCCTGAGTGTCCTGCAGGGCCAGCCCGCGCTCCTCCTAGAGGATGCGGGGCCCCGCTCTCTCGCCGAGGCCCTGGCGGGACGGCCGCTGCCCATCAGCGAGTTCCTCGAGCTCGCCCTGCCCATGGCGGGCATCGTCAGCGCGCTCCACGGGAAGAGCGTCATCCACCGCGATCTCAGCCCGGCCAACTTCGTCCTGGGGGAAGGCCCGACCCGGGTGACGCTGGTGGACTTCGAGTCCGCCACGGAGGTGCCCGCCTTCGCCCAGGCGCCGGGGGTGCCCGGAGAGCTTCAAGGAACGCTCGCCTATATGGCGCCCGAACAGACGGGGCGGATGAAGCGCCTCGTGGATCGCCGGGCGGACCTGTACTCGCTGGGCGCCACCTTCTACGAGATGTTGACCGGTGGGCCGCCCTTTCCTGCGTACGATCCATTGGAGGTCGTCCACGCGCACGTGGCGCGCCCTCCCTATCCGCCCGCCGTCGTGCGGCCCACGGTCCCCACCCCCGTCTCGGACCTGGTCGTGAAGCTCCTCTCCAAGATGCCGGAGTGGCGCTATCAGACCGCCGAGGCGCTCGCGGCGGATCTGGAGGAGATGCGCCGGCAGTGGAAGGCCCGCGGCACCATCCCCCGAATGGAGCTCGGCCGGCACGACGTGCCTTATGGGCTGTTTCTCCACCGCAAGCTCTATGGCCGCGAGCGGGAGGCACGGGAGCTGGAGCAGGTCATCGAGCGCACCAGCACCGGGGCCTCGGAGCTCCTCGTCGTCACCGGACCCGCGGGCATTGGCAAGTCAGCGCTCGTGTACGGGCTGCGGGACTGCACCGACACGCGGTGCCGCTGGCTGACGGGCAAGTGCGACCAGCTCCGGGGCAATCTCCCCTACGCGCCCTTCATCGAGGCGTTCCGGGGGCTGGTGCGAGAGCTGCTACGGGAGCCTCTGGAGGTCCTGGTCTCGCTGCGGAAACTCCTCGGGGAAGCCATCGCGCCGAACGGCCGCGTCCTCACGGAGACGATCCCGGACCTGGAAGCACTCCTCGGGAAGCAGCCTCCCGCCGCGGAGGTCGGCCCGATCGAGGCCGAGAACCGCTTTCACCTCGTCTTCGCGGCGTTCGTGCGCGCCCTGAGCGCCAGCGGCCCTCCCCTGGTCCTCTTCCTCGATGACCTGCAATGGACGGATCTGCCCTCCCTGAAGCTGCTGCGCGCACTCGCTGGGAGCGGCGATGCGCGCTCGCTGCTCATCCTGTGCGCGTACCGCAGCGAAGAAGTCGGACCTGGCCACCCCATCTCCCACACCCTGCAGTCGATCGAGGAGGCAGGAACCACGGTCTTGAAAATGAAGCTCGGCCCCTTGGAGGTGCCTTCGCTGGTGGCGCTGTTGTGTGACGCCCTGCGGGTGAGCCCGGGTCAGGCCACGCCCCTGGCCCAAGTGATCGCGCAGAAGACGGCGGGCAATCCCTTCTTCGTCCGCCGGTTCCTCGAGTTTCTCTACCGGGAGGAGCTTCTCAGCTTCGTGCCCTCCCGAGGCCAGTGGTCCTGGGATCTGGCGCGCATCGACACCGCGGAGGTCACCACGAACGTCGTGGACCTGCTCTCAAGCGTCATCCAGAAGCTGCCCCCCGAGGCGCAGCAGATGCTCAAGACAGCGGCGTGCATCGGAAACCGCTTCGAGCTCGGCGTTCTCGCCCGGGTTCTCGGGAAGCCTCTCGAGGAGGTGGCCCGGGCGCTGTGGCCTCCCATCCAGCAGGGACTGCTCATCCCCACCGAGGAGGGGCCGCGCTTCTCCTGGGCCGCCCATAAGCCCATCGAACTCGGGACGGCGGTGACACCGACCTATCGCTTCGTGCACGACCGCATCCAACAGGCCGCCTACCAGCTACTCCCGGAAGAAGGGCGCGAGAAGCTGCATCTTCGGATCGGACAGTGGCTCATCGGGAGCGCACCGGCCGGGCAGCTCGAAGACGCGATCTGCGCCATCGTGGATCAGCTCAATCGGGCCGCGGATCGGCTGCCACCGGACGAGCGGATCCACCTGGCGCGCCTCAATGACCAGGCCGGCCGCCAGGCGCGCGCCACCTCGGCTTATGAGTGCGCGCTGGACTACTTTCGCGCCGGGCTCACACTCTTACCCCCAGATGCCGCGCACGCGGAGCTCCACCCCCTCTGGTTCACGCTGCAGCGGGACGCGGCCGAGTGCGGCAACCTTGCGGGCGACCCGGAGCTCTGCGTGCAGCTCGTCCGCGAGGGCCTCAAGGGTGCTGAGACCGCCCTGGAAAAGGCGGCCCTCTATTCCCTCAACGTGCAGGCGCACGTCGTCCGGGGACGCCACGCCCAAGCCATCCGCTGCGGCCGTGAGGGGCTCCGGCTGCTGGGAATGGAGCTGCCGGGCGAGGTGCCGCCCGAGGTCGTGAAGGCCGAGAAGGAGCGCACCCGGGCCTGTCTTCAGTCGCGCTTGGAGCACGAGCTGCTCGAGGCGGGCCGGCTGGAGGACCCAAGCGACCGCGCGAGACTCAAGCTCCTGCTCGCCTTGACTTCCACGTGGTTCACGGATGCTGAGCAGTTCCAGGTCATCAGCTTCCGCGCTGCAGAGCTGACGGCGACGCGTGGCCTGGCGCCGGACTCCCCCGTTGCTTACGCGTACTACGCGATGGCCCTGGCCATGGACGGCGATTATCCGGAGGCCTACACGTACGGAGGGCTGGCAGTGCGCCTGGCCGAGCGCTCGGCCAACCCCGCGCAGGAGTGCAGGACGCTGATGTGCTTCGCGGGCCACGTGAGCGCCTGGCGGGCCCCACTCGCGGAGACCCTGCCCCTGCTGCGCCGCTCATACACCTGCGGGCTCGAGGCGGGCGAGCTTCAGTTCGCCGCCTACGCGCAGGCGAACCTCATCTTCGCGCTGTGGAGCCGTGGCACGGAGCTCGGAGAGGTGCTCGCCGAGGCGCAGTCGACCCTGGCCTTCTACCGCAAGATCCACCACGCCCTGGGCGTTCCCTACGTCCAGCCCTATGCCCAGGCGGCGAAGTGCCTCAAGGGACTTACACGTGGCAGGTCCCTCTTCGACGATGAGCGATTCCACGAGGAGGCCTTCCTCCAAGAGAAAGCCGAGAACGGCCTGGGACAGGCCATGTTCCATCTCCTCCGGCTCCAGACGTGCTACCTGCTCGGCGAGCCCGCGCTCGCGCGTGAGTACGCGAAGAAGTCGGCCCCATGGCTGCGGTACTTGCGGACGCTCTTCTGCCAGACCGACTTCTTCTTCTACACCGCCCTCACCCAGGCTGCGCTGTATCTCCAGACTCCGGCCGTGGAGCAAGGAGCGCTCCTCACCGAGCTGCGGCAGCACCTGCGCCGACTTGAGACCTGGGCGCGGAATGCCCCCGCGAACTACCAACACAAGCACGACCTGGTCGCGGCTGAGCTGGCGCGTCTCGAAGAGCATCCCGATGCCGCGCTCGCGCTCTACCAGAAGGCCATTGCGCAGGCGGGGCAAGGCGGGTTCCAACAGGACGAGGCGCTCGCGCACGAGCTCTGCGCACGGTTCCACGCGGCGCGGGGCGAGGCGTTGCTCCAGGAGTCCCACCTGAACGCGGCGCTCGTGGGGTACGCCCGCTGGGGTGCCACGGCCAAGGTGGAACTGCTGAACCAGGAGTTCCCCAGCCTCCGCGCCAGCGAAGAGCTTGGGGCGCTCACCACGCCCCGGGCCCCGCCTGCGCTCGACTCCCTAACGCTCCTCAAGACCGCGGAGACCCTTACCGGGGAGCTGGACTTCGAGCGGCTGCTGGAGAAGCTCGTCCGCACGTGCGTGGAGGCTGCAGCAGCGGAGCGGGCGGTGCTCGTGCTGGACGAGGGCGAGTTCGTCATCCGCGCCACGGCGACCGCCCGGCGCGAGGTGTTCCTGGAGCAGCGGCCACTGGCGGAGGGGCGCTCGGTTCCCATCTCGATCATCCGCCACGTCATCCGGTCCCGAGAGGTGTTCTTGCTGGGGGACGCGGCACGCGAGGGATGCTTCACCGCGGACCCTTATGTTTCTGGGAACAGCGTGCGATCCGTGCTGGTGGTGCCCATTGCCCGAGCGAACCGGGTGCTCGGGGTCCTCTACTTCGAGAACAACCTCTCGCGGGATGCCTTTGCGCCCGAGCGGGCCGAGATGCTCCGGTTGTTATCAGCCCAGATGGCCATCGCGCTGGAGAACAGCCGGCTCTTCGCGGAGCGGGCGCGGGTCGAGGCCTCGCTGCGCCTGCTCTCCAATGCGAGCGCCGAGTTCGCCGAGTCGCCGGGCCTCGAGGCGCTCCGGCCCCGGCTCGCCACCGTGGCCGTCCCACAGCTGGCGGACTGGTGCCTCATCGATGCCCTGGAGAACGAGGTGCTCCAGCCTGTCTCCTGGGCTCACGTCGACGCGAGCAAGGTGCAGGAGGTCGAGGCCCTGCATCGCAACCACCCGATCGACCTGGACTCTTCGCAGCCCCAGGCACGGGCATTGAGGTCCGGCAAATCCCTCCTGATCTCCGAGGTCACCGAGGAGCTTCTCCGCGCCTCGGGCCGCGACGAGCAACACGTGCGGAGCGTCCAGTCCTTGAGCCCCTGCTCTGTCATCACCGTCCCACTCATCGCGCGGGGAAGAGTGATCGGGGTTGCCACATTCGCCCTGTCGCGCACCGGCCGCCGCTACACGTCGGCGGATCTCGCGCTGGCCCAGGAACTGGGCCGCCGCATGGCATTGGCGCTCGACAACGCCTGGCTCCAGAGGGATCTGCAGGAGACCCTCCACCAGAGCGATCGGTCGCACTCGCTGCTCCAGGCCACGATCGAGGCCACCGCCGACGGGCTCCTCGTCGTCGATCTTCACAAGCGGGTGGTGCTCTACAACCAGCGCTTTCTGAGCCTGTGGCGGATCCCGCCCGAGCTCGCCCAGCGCCAAGAGGCGCCACCGCTCCTCGCCTACGTGCTCGATCAGATCGAGGACAGGGAGGAGTTCATCCAGTGCATCCACGAGCGCTACTCCCGGCCGGGCCAGGAGTCCGTCGACCGCATCCAGTTCAAGGACGGCCGGGTCTTCGAGCGGTACTCGCGGCCCCAGCGCGTGGGGGACGCCATCGTGGGCCGGGTGTGGAGCTTCCGGGACATCTCCGAGCGCGAGCAACTGCTGCAGCGGGCACTGTTTCTCTCCGAAGCGGCGCGGCTGCTGGGCTCGCTCGATGTGGAGAAGGCTCTCGAGGGGGTGGCCCACCTCGTGGTGCAGCACCTGGGCGACGGCTGCGCGATCGATCTGTTCAACGGCGAGGGCCCTCGGCGGCTGCTCGCCGTCTCACGGGATGAGCACAGGCCCCTCTCGCCGGAACTCCACCCAGCCGTGCTCGCGGGACACCCGCTCATCTACGCAGAGGCCTCCACCTGCTACCTGGGCGTGCCTCTGATGATGAAGGGACGGCTGGTGGGCGCGCTCACCTGCCGCGCCTCGCCGCACCGCAAGTACGAGCAGACCGACCTGGAGCTCGTCGAGGAGCTGGCCCGCCGCGCGGTGCTCTCCCTGGAGAATGCCCACCTCTACCAGCGGGCCCAAGAGGCGCTGCGGGCCCGGGAGGAATTCCTCTCCATCGCGGCGCATGAGATCCGCGGTCCCACCACCTCGCTGCACCTGGCCGTCCAATGCCTGCGGAAGGGGAAGGTGCCCGCGTCGCAGCAGTCGAAGGTGTTCGACATGATCGAGCGGGAGGACCGCCGCCTGTCGCGGTTCGTCACCGAGTTGCTGGATCTGGGCCGGATCCAGTCGGGGCAGCTCCACTTCGAGTACCAGCAGGTGGACCTGGGTGACGTGATCCGGCAGGTCGCGACGCGGCTGCAGCCGGAGATCGGCTGCTCCGGCTCGCCGCTGTCCATCACGGTCGACGGACAGATCGTTGGCGAGTGGGACAAGGCGCTCGTGGAGCAGATCGTCACGAACCTGCTCTCCAATGCACTGAAGTTCGGGATGGGCAAGCCGATCGAGCTCACAGCCCGGGCGCGGGAGGGGCACGCGCAGCTCCTCGTGAGGGACCAAGGGATGGGCATCAGCCACGAGAATCTGGAGCGGATCTTCCATCCCTTCGAGCGCGGGGTGTCGGTGCGCCACTACGGGGGCCTGGGGTTGGGGCTCCACATCGTGAAGACACTGGTCGAAGGCCTGGGGGGATCGGTCAGCGTCAAGAGCGAGCCGGGAGTGGGCTCCACGTTCACGATCCAGCTGCCTCGAGGAAGGAGAGCGTCATGAGCGCTGGCGGGTCGATCCTGGTGGTGGACGACGACGAGGACATCCGCGACATCCTCAGCCTGCTGCTGTGCTCGGAGGGCTATGAGGTCGACTCGGCGAGGGACGGACTGGACGCGCTCGACCACCTGAGAGCGGGCGAGCCCCCTTCGGTGATCCTCCTGGACATGATGATGCCGCGGATGGATGGAGAAGACTTCCTCACGTCAATCCACGACACGCCCCAGTACGCCGACATCCCCGTCGTGCTCATCTCGGGCCATCACGCGGCGCGCGAAAAGGCCGCGCAGCTCGCGGCGGCCGACTGCCTGGTGAAGCCCATCGATGCCGACGAGCTCCTGAGCGTGGTGCGAAAGTACGTGCCGAATCACCCCAGGATGGCGTAGCGGCGGTGCTCCACCATCAGGCACCGGTCCTGCACCACCTGGATGCCCGCCTGCGCCAGCTTCTCGGCCGCCGCGTCGTTGCGGATGCCCGACTGGAACCACACCGCCTTCGGCTTCTTGGCGATGATGTCCTCCAGGTGCTGATCGATGTCCTGTGGCCGCCGGAACACATTCACCAGGTCAATCTCCCCCGGAATATCCACCAGCTTCCGGTACACCGGCTTGCCGAGGATCTGCTTCACCTCCGGGTAGTACACGGGCACCGGAACCACCTCCACCCCCGCCCGCGCCAGATACTCCGGCACGTAGAACGCCGGCTGCCCCGACTGCTGCTCCGTCTTGATCCCCAACACCGCCACGCGCTTCGAGGTCTTCACTACCCGCTCGACCCCCATCTCGTTCTCGATGAGGTTGTCCTGGAAGTTCATCGTCGTGCCTCCTCCAACAGCTCCAGCTGGGTCTGCGTCGCGAGCGTCCATGTAGCGTCGCCCACCCTCGCGCGCACGGTGAGATTGCGCCGCATCGGCACGAAGTAGCCCCGCGCCACCACTTGCTCACCCTCACACGTCACTCCGGGCGTCAGCGCCGGGCTCCCTGCCTCCTCCACCAGCTCTCGCAGCTCCTCGGGCGCGTCGTCCGGCACCGCATCCAGGCACTTCAGCCCCAGCACCAGCGCGTCGCCCTGGTCCGTCAGCTCCGTGCCCTGCACCGTGCGCTCCAGCACGTAGCGCACCTCACCGTCCGCCGAGGAGAACCGCTCCACCGCCCACGTGTGCTGCCCCACCATGAGGTTGCGCTGCAGCAGCCCGCCGTACTTCGTCTCCCACTCCTCGCGGGCCCGCGCCTCCAGGGCCTCGGGTGCGAAGAAGGCCTCCAGCGGCCCGGCCTGCTGCCCCGCCGGCACCACCTGTCGCAGCGCCTTCAGCCCCTCGTCCGCGTTCACCAGCTTCACGAAAGCCCCATCCGCCGCCAGCCGCACCCGCAGTCCCAGCCGCGTGAGCACATCGTCCACCACCGTCTCCACGGGTGTGCCGCCACGCGTCATCCGGGCTCGCGTCACCGTCTGGGCCAGCTGCCAGCCACTCTCCGCCGGCGTGAAGCGGGTCACGGTGGTCATGTCCACCTCCTCGGACTGCTTCGTGCCCGCCCGCTCCACCGTGCGCGCCGTCTGCACGCGCTCCGTCATGGCCCGATCCACAGGCGGACGAAAGTCGAGCCGCACCGGGAGGGGAGCCCCCGCCTCCGGCACCAGCGAGGAGGCGGGCTTGGTACACCCCGCCAGCACCACGGCACAGCCCAGCCACATCCATCTTCCCGAGAAACGCATACGGCCGCGAACGCTGGCAGAAACCGCCAGCGCCCGCGAGCCTCTTTCACCATCTCTGCTCAAGGGTGACGGGAGTTGCCTTCCGGAGCGTTCTCCACCAGATCCCTGCCGATGTTCCGCCGGTCCCTGTCCACCCCGTCGTCGTCCCGGAGCCCCCCCATGGCGAACCTCCGGGCTGCCTCGGCCAGGTCACGCATGACCTCCACCTTGGATTCGTAGCGCGTGCGGGGCAGGAACTTGAGGACATTGATGACGTTCACGTCCGCTCCGTTGTCCTCGGCTGCCCTCACGAGTTGCTCACGCCACACCGGGTAGTCCACGGCGTCCAGGTGAGTGGGGATCGACAGCGCCGGGTTCTCCGCCTGTCCGTAAGCCATCGTGTCTCTGCCTTTCTGCCCGGGTTTCTGGTCCGGGCGCTTTCCTTGAACTTGGGGATGGTGAAGTCGTTGGACCACCCAGGGCGGCACGGCCCGCACCGCTCACAGGCCAGGCAGCCAACCGTGTCCGGGCGCTTCTGAGGTAGGCTGGCCGCGCTTCCGCTCCTCTCGGAGACCCGATGCTCGTCACCTCCCTGCTTCTGGCCCAGCTCACGCTCGCTGGCTCCCCTCCCCCTCAGGCTGCCGCTCCCTCCTCCCCTCCTGCCGCCGAGGCCGAGCCCTCCAACATCTATGACTGGGACGATGAGGCCTTCGTGGCCCAGGCCCAGCTCGATCTCGAGGCGCTCCAGCGCTACGCCAACGGCCTGCGCGGGCTGCAGGAGCAGATCAAGAAGAACCTGGCGCTCTACAACCAGAAGCAGGACATCCCCTACTCGCCGGAGCAGAAGCAGACGCTGCTCACCACGTGGGCGGCCTTCTTCGATTACTTCGCCTCCACCGAGCAGATCCGCCAGCGCTACTGGGACTTCGTGAAGGTGCCCGGAATCACCCAGCCCAAGAAGCACGCCTGGGGCTTCCTGCTCACCCATGGGGCGCTCACCACCATCCTCGCGCACGGGCTCACCTACGCGGAGCTCACCAACGGCAAGAAGCAGCTCGAGGTGCTCCTGGACGAGCCCTCGGCGGACTACGGCATCCCCGAGCGCGCCTTCGCCCACTTCAAGGAGAAGGTCATCCACGTCTCCACCGCCACCCAGCTCGTCACGGGTGACACGTACCGCGAGCAGGTGCGGCCCTTCCTGTCCAAGGCGGGCGCGCTCAACTTCAAGCTCACCTCCTGGGTCATCCAGGAGATGAAGGAGAACTCCAAGGTGGCCAAGGGCAAGCTGCTCAAGCGCGGCCCCTCCTTCTTCACCACGGCGGCCAAGGACATCGTGGTGGACAGCGCCTCGCGCGCCATCTTCCCCGTGCAGAAGAACGTGGCCGAGTGGATGGGCGACACCCGCGTCCGCCGCCAGGGCAAGCCGCTCATCTCCCGTGAGCAGGTCTTCAAGGTGATGGAGAAGATGGAGCCGGGCGACATCATCGTGGCCCGGCAGAACTGGTTCCTCTCCAACATCGGCCTGCCGGGCTTCTGGCCGCACGCCGAGCTGTACGTGGGCACGCCGGAGCACGTCTCCGCCTACTTCGACGGGGACGCGGAGGTGCAGGCGTGGCTGGCCACCCTGTCCGGCAAGCCGAAGACGCTGGCCGAGCACCTGTCCAAGAGCTTCCCCGCCAAGTGGACCCAGTACACGGGCAAGGACGAGCACGGGGACCCCATCCGCATCATCGAAGCCATCAGCGAGGGCGTCTCCTTCACCGGCCCCGAGCACGGCATGCGCGTGGACTACATGGGCGTCATGCGGCCGCGGCTGACCAAGAAGGACAAGGCCCAGGCCATCGTCCGTGCGTTCACGTACCAGGGCCGTCCGTACGACTTCAACTTCGACTTCTTCTCGGACTCGACGCTGGTGTGCACGGAGCTGGTCTACAAGTCCTACGCGCCCTCCAAGGACGTGAAGGGCATCCAAATCAACCTGGTGGACGTGGCCGGCCGGCGCACCCTTCCCGCCAACGAGATCGTCAAGCTGTTCGACCAGGAGTACGACAAGCCGGACCGGCAGTTGGAGTTCGTGGCGTTCCTGGACGGGCGCGAGGACAAAAAGGGCGCTATTGAGGAGGATGCCCTCTCCTTCCGCAAGAGCTACGAGCGGTTGAAATGGGACATCGCCCAGAAGTAGCCGGAAGCAGTGAGGCAGGACGTATGAAGGAAGAGACAGCAGAGGAGATGTTGGCGCTCGCCCATCCGCTCTTCGAGCGGATGATTTCGCAGCAACAGGCCAAGGTGCTGCGCCTGGCCCGCGAGGCGGTGCCCAACATCGGTCCCGAGGACCTGCGCAACGCACACGACTTCCCGGAACTCAGGGAACATCCCACCTTCGAGTATGAAGATGGGATTCTGGCGGGGCTCATCTCCGCGCAGATCGCCCTGAAGGCCGAGATCAAAGGTCGTCTTCCCTACCGTCCACCCGCAGCAACCTGACGAACGGCCGCCTGCCTTTGCCGTTCGGCGGCAGGTGGGTTAGTCCTTGCCCGTGAACTTTCCCTCTGGATTCGGCTCTCCGCTCGCCCGGGAGCGGTTGGTGTCGGCCCTGGCGGCCGATCCGCCTCGACTGGATCTGGCGGCGCTGGCCATCGCCACGCTCGCCACTCCCTCCCTGGATGCGCCGGCCTGTCTTCACACGCTGGATGCCCTGGCAGCCCGCGTGCAGGTCGAGGTGGAGCGCCACCTGGACGATGGGCTGTCGCTGGCTCGGCTGAGAGCCCTGCGCCACGTGCTGGCGGACATCGAGGGCTTCCGCGGCAACGAGAGGGAGTACTACTCGCCGGAGAACAGCTTCCTGGACCATGTGCTGGAGCACAAGGTGGGGCTGCCCATCACCCTCTCGGTGGTGTACCTGGAGGTGGCGCGGCGGGCGGGCATTCCGCTGTACGGCGTGGCCTTCCCCGGGCACTTCCTGGTGGCGTGCAACACGGGCAGCCACAAACTGGTGGTGGATCCGTACCACAACGGGGACATCCTCACGGAGACAGGCTGCGAGGAGCTGCTCAAGCGGGTGGCGCCGCAGCTGCGCTTCGATCCGGCCAAGCTGACGCCGGCGCCGGTGGAGCTCATCACCTACCGGATGCTCTCCAACCTCAAGCGCGTGTACCTGGAGCACGAGGACGCCGAGCGCGGGCTGGCGGTGGTGGACCTGCTGCTGCTGCTGGCACCGGACCACCCGGGCGAGCTGCGCACGCGTGCGCTGCTGCTGTCGAAGGTAGGAGCGTTCCGGGCCGGGCTGAAGGACGTGGAGCGGTGCCTGGAGCTGTCGCCCGAGGCGCCGGATCGCGAGCGGCTGGAGCTGATGGCCAAGGATCTGCGCGAGCGGCTGGCCAACCTGAACTGACTCTGGAGGCTTTGTGTCCCAGCATCCCCGCCCCTGGCCGCGACTGCGCCTGGGGCTCGAGCACGACTACACCATCCTCAAGGTCCGCCAGGACATGTACGCGGATCCGCGCACCGGTCAGGAGCACCCTCGCGTGTTCATCGACACGCCCGAGTGGTGCAACATCATCGCGGTGACGCCGGAGGATCAGCTGGTGCTCATCCGGCAGTACCGCTTCGGGACGAAGGAAGTGACGCTGGAGATTCCAGGCGGGCTCGTGGATCGGGGCGAGGATCCGGCCATCGCGGCGGCGCGCGAGCTGGAGGAGGAAACGGGCTACGTGCCGGGCCGCCTGGTGTCCCTGGGCTCGGTGCATCCGAACCCGGCGCTGCAGGGCAACCGGTGCCACTCCTTCCTGGCGCTGGACAGCGTGAAGCGTCACGAGGGGAAGCAGGACCACGGCGAGGACATCAGCGTGGAGCTGTTCCCCCGCGCCGAGGTACCGCGCCTCATCCTGGAGGGGAAGATCACCCACTCGCTCGTGGTGGTGGCCTTCTTCCTGGAGCGGCTGCGCGCCGAGGCCGCGAAGTAGCGCGACTCCCGATTCGCCGAGTGCTCGACACATGGCACCGCGCCAGGGAGAAGCGCGGAAGGCCCAGGTGTATGGTCAGCCCATGCGGATTGCTCTCTTGGGTGCCGGACGCATTGGGCTGATTCACGCCGCCAACATTCACCACCATCCCCGCGCGAAGCTACACGCCGTGGTGGATGTGAACGCCGCCTCCGCGAAGGCTGCCGCCGAGCGGTATGGCGCGAAGGCCTCGGCGGATGTGGATGCCGTGCTCGCGGATCCCGAGGTGCAGGGGGTCTTCATCTGCACCTCCACGGACACCCACGTGGAGCTCATCCTCAAGGCGGCGCGGCGCAAGCTGCCCATCTTCTGCGAGAAGCCCATCGACCTGGACCTCGCGAAGGTGGACGCGTGCCTGGAGGAGGTGTCGCGCTCGGGGGTCCCGCTGGTGCTCGGCTTCAACCGCCGCTTCGACCCGAACTTCCGCGCCCTGCGGGAGGCCGTCCGCCGGGGAGAGGCGGGCGAGGTGGAGATCGTCAAGATCACCAGCCGGGACCCGGCGCCGCCGCCGGTCTCCTATATCCGGACCTCAGGCGGCATCTTCCGCGACATGATGATCCACGACCTGGACATGGCGCGCTTCCTGTTGGGCGAGGAGCCCGTGGAAGTTTTCGCCACGGGCTCGTGCCTGGTGAATCCGGAGATCGCCGAGGCGGGCGACATCGACACGGCGATGGTGATCCTCAAAACCCGGCGCGGCGCGCTCTGCCACATCGACAACAGCCGGCGCGCGGCCTACGGCTACGATCAGCGCATCGAGGTCTTCGGCTCGAAGGGGATGCTCCAGGCGGCCAACCCGACGCCCACCACCGTCACGCGCTACACGAGCGAGGCCGTGCTCTCCGACAAGCCGTATCACTTCTTCCTGGACCGCTACCCCGAGGCCTATCGCGCCGAGCTGGAGCACTTCCTCGAGGTCTCCACCGGGGGTGTAGCGCCCCTGGTGACGGGCCGCGATGGCCGGGCGGCGCTCGTCCTCGCGGATGCGGCGCTCCAGTCTCTGAAGCTGGGCAAGCCCGTGCCGATTGCTCTGTAAGCCCGCGCAGGGCTACGGCAGCATCCGCTCCCGCACCCACTCCACGAGCTGCTGATAGCCGCCGAGGAACTGCCGCAGGGTGTGGACGGAGGCCCCATACCCGGCGAAGTCCTCCGGGCGCATGCCCTCCTCATCATAGGCGCGGACGAAGTCGGGGAACTTCCGGCGGAGCGTCTCGACGATCTCCGAGCTGACAGGCTCGGACAAGGTCTTGCGCGGCGCGATGTCCGAGGCGTTGAACTGCTTCCACCACGTGTAGGGAATACTCTGGATGGAATCCTCGCCGATGAGCTCCGACCAGTGCAGGTGGTGGCGGTACGCGGCTGCCAGCAGCTTGCTCCGGTACTGGCGCTGGAGGAACAACTGGCGCGCCCGCTTGAACACCGCGATGCCTGCCCAGTTCAGGTAGCCCGGATCGACGAGGATGGCGTCCCGCTCGGCCAACCGCTTCAGGTGATCATCGAGCCTTCCGACCATGATCGTCACATAGGGGTGCAACCGCTCCCGGGGGATGCCGGACTTGAGCGCGCGCTCGATGCCCCGCTCGAGGGCCTCAGCCGTGGCCAGCACCTGCGGCACGGTGAAGCTCACGGTGGCGTTGACGTTGATGCCTCGGGCCATGAGCTCCTCCATCGCTGCGATGCCCTCCTGGGTGGAGGGGCACTTGATGGCGATGTTGGGCGCGAGCGCGGCGAGCGTCACGCCGTGCTCAATCATCCACTCGGTGGACCGGTACAGCTTGGGGCTCACCTGCACGCAGAGGAACCCATGGCGGCCTTGGGTGGCCTCGTGGATGGGGAGCAGCAGGGAGGCGGCCTCTCTCGCGACGGCCTCGATGAGCTTCCACGTCACGTCGTCTTCGGTGTCTTCGGGGTTCTCGCGCAGCATGCGGTCGAGCACCGGCAGCCACCGCACCTTGTCGCTGCTCACAGCGGCGCCGACGATGACGGGGTTGGAGGTGGCACCGACGGCGCCGTTCTCGATGGCCTCCTTCAGCTCGGGGAGCGCGCAGGAGTCATTCCAGAACTCGGTGCCCAGTGCGACGGTCTGATGCATCCGTGTGAGAGCCATACCCTTCCCTGCATGTGTGGGGACTGCCCAGGGACTCAGACGCCCGCGAGCTCCCGGATGTAGTGCCGCCCGCGCAGCGCGTACTCGAGCGGGTTCGCCTTCGCCGGATCCTGCTCGGCCTCCACGATCCACCAGCCCGAGTACCCGAGCTTGGACAGGTGCTCGAAGATGGGCCGGTAGTCGATGCCTCCGTCACCTGGGACGGTGAAGGCGCCGGCGCGAACGGCGGCCTCGAAGCTCCAGCGCTTCGAGCGGACCTCCTCCACCACCGCCGGGCGGATGTTCTTCAGGTGGACGTGCGCGACACGCGGCCCGTGGGCGCGCAGCACCGCGAGCGGATCCGAGCCCGCGAAGGCCAGGTGCCCAGTGTCGAGCAGGAGCGAGAGCACCTTCGTCCGCTCCATGAGCTGCGCCACGTCCCGGGCGTCCTGGATCACCGTGCCCATGTGGGGGTGATAGGCCACTTTCATCCCGGCGGCAGCGGCGCGCTCAGAGAGCCGGTCGAGCCCCTCGTAGACGCGGGTCCAGGCACTCGCGTCGAGCAGCTCTTGACCCGAGGCGAAGCGCAGCGGCTTCGAGCCTTCCGAGTGGATGGCGTGTGTGCACTCGGCAACGATGATCACACGACTGCCTGCGGCTTGGAGCCGGGCCATGTGCGCGTCGAAGGACTTCTCCTCCTCTGCATAGGGCCGGGAAGCCAGGTACGTGCTGTGCCAGCCGGAAGCGAGCCTCAGCCCGTAGCGCTCCAGCAGCGCGCGGACCTCAGCGCCAGACTGGGGGAACCGGTGGCCCAGCTCCGTGCCTGCGTAGCCCGCCTGACGCATCTCGCTCAGACACTGGTCCAAGGAGATGGAAGCCCCGAGGTCTCGGAAGTCATCGTTGCACCAGTTGATGGGCTGGGCGCCCACCTGCACCTTGAGGTTCTCTGGCATAGGGGTCCTCCGAGAGTGCTCCGTCAGTAGTGGAACCGCTGCTTCTTCTTCGCCTCTTCGTAGGCTGCGTGCTTCTCCCGCACAGAAGAGGAGGAGCTCACCTCGGCGATGGGAACGTCCCACCAGGACGTTCCCGGCAGCCCCGCGCTGCCCTCGAGCGGGATGTAGATGAGGCAGCTGGTGGGCTGGTTCTTCGCCTCACGGAGCGCATGCGAGAGCTCGGCGGCAGTCGTCGCGGTGAAGGTCTTCGCCCCCAGGCTCTGGGCATTCTGGACGAAGTCGACTGGAAGGTGCTCACCCTCGAGCTTGGGGCCCTTCCTGGCACGGAATTCGTTGCCGAAGCCCCGGCTCCCCGATCCGCGCTGCAGGTTGTGGATGCACTGGTACCCGTGGTTGTCGAGGAGGACGGCCGTGATCTTCGCTCCCTCCTGGATGGACGTCAGCAGTTCCTGGCTCAGCATGAGGTAGCTGCCATCGCCCAGGAGCGCATAGACCTCGCGCTCGGGACGCGCGAGCTTGACGCCGAGCGCTCCGGCGATCTCGTAGCCCATGCACGAGTAACCGTATTCGGAGTGGTAGTCGTCCGGCTCCTTGGCGCGCCAGAGCTTGTGGATATCGCCAGGGATGCCGCCGGCCGCGTGGACGATGGTGGAACCAGGTCCCGCCTCTTCGTTGAGCACGCGGATCACCTCGGCCTGGGTGAGCCGGCCATCCAGAGAGCGCGTGAGCTGTTCCCGGACTTCCGCCCACTCCTCCCGAACCGAGGCGATCTCGGTCCCATAGCTCGCAAGGATGCGCCACCCCTCCAGTGCCTTCGTGAGTTCTTCGAGCGCCAGCCTCGCGTCCCCCACGAGAGGGAGCGCTCCGTGCTTGGCGGCATCGAACGCGTTGACGTTGAGGGCGATGAAGCGCACGCCCTCCGCCTGGAATTGGGTCTTCGAGGCCGTCGTGAAGTCCGACAGGCGCGTGCCCACGGTGAGGATGACATCCGCATCACTGGCAATGCGGTTGGCAGCGCCCGTCCCTGTGACACCGACAGCCCCAAGACACGCGCCATGCGAGTCGGGCAAGGCGCCCATGCCGGCTTGAGTGACGCCCACAGGAATGCCCGTCGCGTCGGAGAAGCGCCGGAGTGCCTCCTCGGCGGCGGCGTAGTGCACTCCACCGCCTGCGATGCAGAACGGCCGCTTGGCATGCCGCAGGAGCGCCGCAGCCTCCGCGATGCGCTCTCGGGAACATGGCCGGCGCTCGACGACGTGGACCCGCTCCTGGAGGAAGTGCGCGGGGCAGTCGAAAGCCTCGGCCTGCACATCCTGCGGGAGACACAGCGTCACGGCGCCAGTCTCCGC
The DNA here is from genome assembly GCF_000737315.1 of Hyalangium minutum. Classification (GTDB taxonomy): domain Bacteria; phylum Myxococcota; class Myxococcia; order Myxococcales; family Myxococcaceae; genus Hyalangium; species Hyalangium minutum. Next base: position 51,478 of record NZ_JMCB01000015.1, on the reverse strand, counting down.
GGGATCGGCGAGCACCCGCATGGCCTCTGGGAGCGCGGAGAGGATCTGCTCGGGCCGCTGGATCCGATCCCAGTACTTGGACACCGGGCGGAAGCAGTCGTTCACGCTCACATCCATGGAGTGAGGGAACTCGAGCTGCTGCAGCACGGGCTGGGGCGTCCGGCTGGCGAAGATGTCTCCAGGAAGCAGGAGGACGGGCAGCCGGTTGATGGTCGCCGTGGCTGCCCCAGTGACCATGTTGGTGGCGCCCGGCCCGATGGAGCTGGTGCAGGCGAAGGTGGAGAGCCTTCGCCGAGCCTTCGCGTAGGCGATGGCCGTGTGGACCATGCCCTGCTCGTTCTTGGGCTGGAAGTAGGGCAGTTCGCCCTCGTGCTCCTCCAGGGCCTGGCCCATGCCTGTCACGTTGCCGTGGCCAAAGATGCCAAAGACGCCTCGGAAGAAGCGGTGCACCTCGCCATCCCGCGAGACGCGCTGGGCATCGAGGAACCGGACGATCGCCTGCGCCAGGGTGACTCGGACAGTCTTGCTCATGTCATCGCTCCCCTGCGCTCTTGGGCCGCCACCCCTGCTGCTGCGCATCGAGCACCCAGCGATGCTCCTCGGCGAACTCAAAGCCACGGTATGGGTTGTCCGGTTGATGGCGAACGACCCACAGGTAGTACATGCCGTAGCCCGGCGCGGAGACCTGCGGGTGATCCAGCCCCCCGAGGATTTTCACCGTGTCGTACTGGCGCACCTTGTGGACGTCCTCGCCCAGTTCGGCGTGGCCGTAGCCCTGAGGAAGCGTGAAGCGGTAATGGTAGAGCTCCGTCTGGGCGTGGTGGTGGGGCGGATAGCTGGACCAGCGGCCCGGGTAGTTGATCACCTCGCCGATGACGAGGTTGGACTCGGGACGGACGGCCAGGTCAAAGGCCAAGCGCACGTTGCGCACTGCCCCGTCCTGCACGAGCCCCTTGCCGCGCAGCTCGTCCTGGATGTCCTGAGGGAAGAAGATGCGCGGCTCGAAGGACTTGGGGTTCGTCGCGCACACGACGCCCCACTCCACCTCGTCGCTCTGGGCCACCAAGCGGACGGAAGTACCCGCTGGGACGTGGACGACCGTGGGCGCCTCCTCGAAGAGCGAGGTCCGCGCCACCTGCGTCCGAGTGCCCCCGAGCTCTACCTCCACCTGTCCCGAGAACAAGATCCAGGCGGTTTCTTTGGAAGTGGGATCCCGGGAGACCTCGCCACGGGCCATGCGGTGGATACCAAAGTCCATCCCGGTATCCAGCTCGGACTCGCCCTCACGGGTGATCCACGTGAGGCCGCGAGGGAATCCTCCCCGGTAACGGGTGATGACGGCGGCCCTCGCCTGGGCGCTGTCGGTCATGGCCCCTCCCTACAGGTTGAGCACTTCGGCACAAGAGACGCTAGCACTCCGCCGCCGTGCCGAAGGCTCGCCTAGGGAGCAGGTGTCAACTCGCAACCACAACCGCAGTCATCGAAGAAGGCGGTCTCGCCCTCATTGCAGATGAACCGGATCGCGGCGCATTGGTTGGGATCGCGCGAGACGTAGCGCCGGTTCGGATCTTTGTGGTCGCACTTGGGCTTCTCCTGATCATCAGGTTTGACGCAGATGCCGCCGCAGTCGGCGCCGCCCCGGGTTGGGTCGCAGGAGTCCTTGGGGTCATCCACGCAGAGCAGGCCCTCGGGGCATGGGATGGCGGCGAAGCCCCCGCAGAACTGGCCGCCCGTGGGCTCGTCCCCCTTCTTCTCCGTGTCGAGTGTGCTGGACGTGCTCTCCTGCGCGGCCTCCGCGGTCGGCGTGCACCGCAGCTGGCCGACTGCACCTAGCACCAAGGTCCCTACCAGCAGCCATCTGATGAACATGAGATCTCCTCTCGGGAGGAGAGATCGACCCCCGACGACCGGTCTGGAAGGGGGCAGGCAGCCGGCCAGGGCCTCTACCGCAGCCCCCTACTCCAGGCAGACCCGGAGCGCGGTGCTCAGCGCTTCGAGCCCTTGCGGTTCCACGTCCCCGAGCGGCCGCCGGACTTGTGCTCCAGCTGGACGCGCTCGATGACCATGCCCCGGTCCACGCTCTTGCACATGTCGTAGACCGTGAGGGCCGCCGCGCAGGCCGCCGTGAGGGCCTCCATCTCCACGCCGGTACGGTCGACAGTGCGGACCTCGACGCGCACCTCCAGCCCGTTCTCGAAAGGTGCCAGCGTCACCTCCACGCCAGAGAGCGCGATGGGGTGACACAACGGCACCACATCCGGAGTCCTCTTCGCGGCCATGATGCCCGCCAGCCGGGCCGCGGCCAGCACATCGCCCTTCTCGACCTTGCCCTCCTGGATGCGCTTCAGCGTCGCCGGCAGCATGTGCAGGCGCGAGGTGGCCACAGCCATGCGCTCCGTCTTCCGCTTGCCTCCAACATTGACCATCTTCACCGCTTCACCCCATGCGCCACGGCCGCGAGCAGGTCCTCGACGATGTCCTCGGGATCCTCCAGACCCACGGAGACGCGGATGAGGTTCTCGCGAATCCCAGCCGCGGCCCGTTCCTCGGGCGTCATCCGGCGGGCACTCGCGCTGGCCGCGTGCATCACCAGCGTGCACACGTCCCCAAGCGACGGTCCCGGCCGCGCCACCTTCAGCGCCTCCAGGAACCGGAAGCCCTCAGGCCGGCCCGCGCCCTTGATCTCGAAGGCCACCATGGGCCCGAAGCCGTTCTCCAGCACCTCCCGCGCCACCGTGTGGTTCGGGTGTGAGTTCAGGCCCGGGTAGTAGACACGCTCCAGCAGCGGGGACTCCGCGAGGCGCCGGGCCACGTGAGCCGCGTTCTCGAAGTGCGCCTTCATCCGCACGTGCAACGTGCGCAGGCCACGCTGCGTGAGCCACGCCTCGAAGGGCCCCAGCACGTCCCCCCCCATCAGACGCAAGGAGCGCAGCGGCGCCAGGCGCTCGCGCGAGCCACTCACCGTGCCCGCCAGCGCGTCACTGTGCCCGTTGATCCACTTCGTCGCGGACTGAATCGCGTAGTCCGCCCCAAGCGCCAGGGCACGCTGCCCATACGGCGAGGGGAACGTGGCATCCACGGCCAGCACCGCCCCCACCTTCTTGCAAGCCTGCGCCAGAGCCCGGAGGTCCGGCACGGAGAGCAACGGGTTGGTGATGCTCTCAGCCACCACGAGCTTGGGCTCCAGCTCGAGGATGCGCTCGGGTGCCTCAGGATCGGAAAGGATCAGCGGGTGCAATTCCACGCGGGCACGGGCGCTCAACGTCTTGAAGAGCACCCGCGTGACACCGTAGCCATCCGCGGGCATGACGACCCGGTCCATGGCCTGGAGGTTCTGTGCCTCGAAGACAGCCCGAAGCGCCGCCATGCCGCTGGCGTAGGAGGCGCACGCCTCGGCACCCTCCAGCGCCGCCACGGACTCCTCCAACAGCGAGGTGTTCTGGGCGCTGATGCGCGAGTAGACGTAGTCCTTCCCGTCCAGCGCTCCGTCCAGCTCGTCGCTGCTGTCGAACCACCCCACCGTGGACATGTGGATGGCGGGCGCGAGCGGCTGGGAGGTGCTGCCCACCAGCCGGCTCCCCGCGTGCACCGCCACCGTCTTCGGACTCAGCGGCTTCTGGCTCATGTCCTGCTCACTTGCCCTGTTCGATGAGCCAGCGCTCTGCCTCGATGGCGGCCATGCAGCCCGTGCCCGCAGCCGTAATCGCCTGCCGGTAGAAGCTGTCCTGCACATCACCGCAGGCGTACACGCCCTCAATGTTGGTGCGGGTGCTGCCCGGCACCGTCTTCAGGTAGCCACTCTGGTGCGTCTCCAGCACGCCCTGGAAGAGCTGCGTATTGGGCGTGTGGCCGATGGCGACAAACAGGCCCGTGGCTGCCAACAGCTGGGTGTCGTTCGTCTTCATGTTGCGCACCACCGCGCCCGTCATCCCCTTCGCGTTGCCCACCACCTCTTCCACCACCGAGTTCCACATCACGGAGATCTTCGGGTTGTTGAGCACACGGTCCTGCATGATCTTCGAGGCGCGCAGGCTGTCCCGGCGGTGCAGCAGGGTGACCTTGTCGACAATCTTCGCCAGGTAGGTGGCCTCCTCCATGGCGGTGTCGCCGCCGCCCACCACCAGCACGTTCTGCTTCTTGAAGAACGCACCGTCACACGTGGCGCACGCCGATACGCCCCGGTTCTTGTACATGTCCTCGCCCTTGACGTTCAGCCACTTGGCGCTGGCGCCCGTGGAGATGATGACCGTCTCCGAGCGGTAGCTCACGCTCTCGCCCTGGATGAGGAACGGACGCGAGGACAGGTCCACCTTCACCACGTTCTCCATGTGGATGCGGGTGCCGAAGCGCTCGGCCTGCTTCTGGAAGCGCTCCATGAGCTCGGGGCCGGTGATGCCCTCGGCGAAGCCCGGGTAGTTCTCCACCTCGGTGGTGATCATCAGCTGCCCGCCGGGCACGCGCTGAGGGTCCTCCAGCGTGGGTCCTCCCGCGAAGACGACCGGCTCCAGATTGGCCCGAGCGGCATAGATCGCCGCCGTGTAGCCCGCAGGCCCCGAACCGATGATGGTCACCTTGTTGATCTTCTCGTCCGCCACGGCTGTAGCTCCTCTTCGAAGGGGGCCGGAAAGTACCAGAGCGCCCATAGCGCGTGATACGAAGTGAACTCATGGATGCCTCGCTCCTCAAAAAGGTTGCGCTCTTCGAGGGCTTGACTCAGGGCCAGCTTGCCAAGGTGGCATCCATTGCTCAGGTCCGGCAGTACGAGGGCAGCTCCTTTATCTTCCGCGAGGGCGATACAGGTCAGGAGATGTACGTCATCGTCGAAGGGCGGGTGCGCATCTCCAAGAATGTCCCGGGGATAGGCGAGGAGGCGCTCGCCATCCTGGAGAAGGGCCAGTATTTCGGGGAAATGGCGGTAATCGATGACAGCCCCCGCTCTGCGGATGCCATTGCTCACACGCCCTGTACGCTCTGGGTCGTCGAGCGGGCCAAGCTGGACCAGCTGATGTTCACGGACAAGGACCTGGCGTACGTGCTGCTGTGGACTTTCGTCCGCACGCTCTCCGAGCGGCTGCGCGAGACGAGCGACAAGATTAAAGCCTTCTTTGCCATCTCCCGCTTCTGAGCGGCCCGAGCCTCCATGGACCCGCTCTGGATGCTCGAAACCCCCTCTCCGCCCGCGGATGCTCGCATCCCGTACGGGAAGAACCCGTACCAGTTCGGAGACCTGCGCCTACCGCAGGGCCCAGGCCCTCACCCTGTCGTCGTCATGGTGCACGGTGGGTTCTGGCGCGCGAAGTACGACCTGGAGCATGTGGGCCACCTGTGCGCGGACCTCACACGGCGCGGTTTTGCCACCTGGAGCCTCGAGTTCCGCCGCGTGGGCCACGAGGGCGGCGGCTGGCCCGGCACCTTCGAGGACGTGGCCGAAGGCGTGGACTTCCTGCGCACGCTCGCGGCCTCGCAGCCGCTGGACCTGTCGCGCGCGGTGTTCATGGGGCACTCGGCGGGAGGCCATCTGGCCCTCTGGCTTGCCGCGCGCCGCCGCCTGCCACCGGAAGCGCCGCTCTACCGCCCCACCCCCTTCATCCCCCGCGGGGTGGTGGGGCTCGCGGGAGTGGTGAACCTGGAGCAGGCCCTCGCGCTGCGGCTCAGCCAAGGCATCGTGGAGGAGTTCCTCGGCGGGACGCCCGCGCAGGTTCCCGAGCGCTACCAGCTCGGCTCCCCTTCCGCGCTCGTGCCGCTGGGTGTGCGGCAGATCCTCCTGCACGGCACCGAGGACGACACCGTCCCCGTCTCGCTCAGCATCGAGTACCACGCCCGCGCGGCGGCGGTGGGAGACGACGTCCGCCTCGTCACGCTGCCAGGCGCGGGGCACTTCGAGCTCATCAACCCGCTCGCCCCGGAATGGCGGCAGGTGGTGGAGGCCCTCGGCTCACTGCTGTGAGCCCAAGGGCCCGGCACCTCAGTTCGCCGCCAACGTGGGCCGCGCCGCTTGCGGCTCCCGGTTCCACTGCCAGGGATTGATTCCCAGCTCGCGGCACTTCACGAAGATCAACCCCACGTACCAGGCGTCCAGGATCGCCGTCACGATGACGGAGATGATGATGAGGGGGTGGTTGATGCCAAAGAGCAGGACAAAGGCCACCGCCACACCCGCCGATCCAATGCCCTTGCACAGACCGATGTAGAGCGACTGCCCGCGCATGTCATTGCGCCGCAGAATCATGTGGACCCACAGCGCCGAGTCCAGCAGCACGACGAAGTTGGAGATGTGCCAGTTGTTGTCCTGGAAGTGCCGCGTGGTGGCCATGACGAGCGGCATGCTCATCGCGCAGGAGAGCACGAAGATGGGCAGCATCCACTTGGGGTTGATGTTGGGGAGGCTGGGATCATTCTTCGCGTACTTGAAGTATTGATACGCGAGGAAGGTGGTGAAGAGGGCCATCGGCACCATCGCGTAGCCGACCGGCGGCGGGGGCGGATAGATGAGGGTGAACGTGATCTCCAGCATCCAGTTGGCGGCGAGCGCCGTCGGCGGGATGGCGTAGACCTTGTCCTTGGCGGCCTGGCGGATGCACAGGATGTACGTGGCAATCCAGAGTCCATCGCTGATGGCGAGGAAGGACATGAGCCACATGGGGGTGGTCGCAAGGTCGAGATCGAACATGGGCACCTGGGGGGAGGCGGGGCGATGCATCGCCGCAGCCGAAGCCAGGGCTCACTCTACCACAGCGGGCAGAGGGCCACCGGAAGGCGCCCCCCTCCTCCCTGTCCTACCCTTCAGGCTTGAATCCGTCCGGGTGCGCCTCCAGGAAAGGAACGAGCCGCTCGCGGACGAGCCGGGCGGCGCGATCGAGATCCACCTCCTCCGCACGGGTGAGGCCCTCGGACAGCTCGGAGACGATGCGACCGGCAATGGCGCCCACCTCATAAGCGAGGCGGTACGGCACGCGGCTGAAGCTGACCAGGGTGTAGCGGCTGAGGAACTGTCCGGGGAAAGCGTTGAGCAGCACCTTCTCCACCTGCTTCTCCAATAGGAAGCGCGGACTGGCAGTGCTGTCGCGCATCTCGATGAAGTTCTCCACGGCCATGTCGGCGATGGCGTCCGCGTTCGGCTTGCGCAGGCGGAAGAACTCCTCGAATGCGTCCTCCCAGCGCGAGTGGCGCGCCAGGAGCCCATCGAGCGCCACGCAGTCCTCGAAGCCGCAGTTCATCCCCTGCCCGAAGAACGGGACGATGGCGTGCGCGGCATCTCCGAGCACCAGGGCCCGGCCTTCCACGTGCCACGGCGCGCTCTTCACCGTCACCATGTGGCCGGTGGGGTTGTGGAAGAAGTCATGCGTGAGCGTGGGAATGAGCGGCACGGCGTCCGGAAACTGCTCCTGGAAGAAGGCCGTCACCTTCGAGGGCGAGTCCAACGACGCGAAGCTCACCGGCCCCTCGAAGGGAAGGAAGAGCGTGCAGGTGAAGCTGCCGTCTTCGTTGGGCAGCGCGATGAGCATGAAAGTGCCGCGCGGCCAGATATGGAGCGCGTGTTTCTCCATGCGGAAGGAGCCGCCCGGCCCCGCGGGGATGGAGAGCTCCTTGTAGCCGTGGCTCAGCACGTCCTGGGTGGAGGTGTTGCCCGGCAGCTTCGCCATCGCCTGCCGCACCGCCGAGCCCGAGCCGTCCGCCCCAAGCAGCACCGGGACGCGCTCCTCGCGGGTGGTGCCGCTCGGCTCGTCCAGGACAGAGAGCGTGCCCGTGTCGAAGTCCACGCTCTGGATGCGCTGCTTGAAGCGGATGCGCACCTTGCCAGTGCCCTCGGCGTGCGTCATCAGGAACTGGTTGAGCCACGCGCGGGAGATGCTGTTGATGTGCTGCGAGTCGTCCTTGCCGTAGGGCTGCAGCGTCAGCTCGCCTGACAGCGGGTGGATCATCCGCCCGCGCATGGGGATGGCGTGGCGCCGAGCCTCGTCCTCCAGGCCCACCTGCTTCAGCGCGTAGAGCCCTCGCGCGGAGATGGCGAGGTTGATGGAGCGCCCGGCCTCCACCGTCTCGCGGCGCATGTCCGGCCGCCGCTCCAGGACTTCCACTTGGAAGCCGCGCCGGGCCAGGAACATGGCCATCAGCGAGCCCACGAGGCCCGCCCCCGCCAGGGTCACCGTCTGCGTCCGATCAAGCGCGTGCATGGTTCTCGAGGATCCTCACGAAGCGGTAGACGTCGAGGAAGCTGCAGTACAGCGGCGCGGGAGACGCCCGGATGATGTCCGGCTCGCGGAAGTCACAGAAGGCACCGGCCTCCACGAGCTTGGCGAGCAGCTTCTTGGGCTCCTTGCTGAAGCGCAGCGAGAGCTGCGAGCCTCGGGCCTTCAAGTCGCGCGGAGTGACGATGCGCGCCATCTCCGGGGGAAGGCGATCCAGGAGGAACTCGAGGTAGCTGGTGAGCAGGTCTCCCTTGAGCCGGAGCGCGGGCATCGTCGCCTGATCGAAGATCTCCATGGAGGCGCGCAGCGCGGCCATCTGGAGGATGGGCGGGTTGGAGAGCTGCCAGCCCTCTGCGCCCGCCAACGGCACGAAGTCAGGGCCCATCTCGAAGCGGGTGGCCTTGTCGTGGCCCCACCAGCCCTCGAAGCGAGGAATGCCAGGCATGTGGGCGTGGCGCTCGTGGACGAAGACGCCGCCCAGCGTGCCCGGGCCACCGTTGAGGTACTTGTACGAGCACCACACCGCGAAGTCCGGTCCGTCATCGTGCAGCGACAGCCGCAGGTTGCCGGCGCCGTGGGCGAGATCAAAGCCGACGCGGCAGCCCCGCTCGTGCGCGGCGCGGGTGATGGCCTTCATGTCGAAGGCCTGCCCGGTGAGATAGTTCACGTTGCCCAGCAGCACGAGGGCGATCTCGGGCCCGTGACGATCAATGGTGTCGAGGATGTCCTCCTCGCGCAGCGTGTCCTCGCCGGGGCGCGGCTCCAGGCGGAGGATGGCATCTCGCGGATCGAAGCCGTGGAAGCGCGCCTGCGAGGCCACCGCGTACTGGTCCGACGGGAAGGCCCCACCCTCGATGAGGATCCGGAAGCGCTCGCGCGTGGGCCGGTAGAAGGACACCATCATCAGGTGGAGGTTCACCGAGAGGGTGTTCATCACCACCACTTCGAGCGGCATCGCGCCCACGAGGCGGGCTGTCTGCGCGGTCAACGTCTCGTGGTAGGGCAGCCAGGGGCTGCGGGCGTGGAAGTGGCCCTCGACGCCGAACTTCTCCCAGTCCTCCAGTTCCTGCAGCACGTACTGCTTCGCCTTGCGCGGCTGGAGCCCGAGCGAGTTGCCCACGAAGTAGATGGCGGGCTCGCCGGCCTTGTTGCGGGGGAAGAGGAACTCGTCGCGGAAGTGGCGCAGCGGATCCTCGGCATCCATGCGCCGGGCGAAGGCCTCGCCCTCCTCGAAGTTCACCACGTCGGGGTTCATCATGGAGCGAACTCCTCCCGCGCACGCCCAAGCCACTCGAGCGCGTTGCGCCACAGGAGCCGCTCGCGGGTGGAGGGCTCCAGGCCAGACAGGGACTCGATCTGCGTGCCCGGACGATCCTCGCCGAGCGGGAACGGGTAGTCGCTGCCGAGCGCCACCTTCTCCGGGCCGAACAGCTTGACGATAAAGCGCAGCGTGTCCGTGTCATGGACGAGCGAGTCCACCCAGAACCGCCCCAGGTAGTCGCGCGGCGCCACCTTGTTGTCCACGGCCACCAGATCCGGCCGGGCCTCGAAGCCGTGCTGGATGCGGCCGAGCGTGCCCGGGAACGCGCCGCCACCGTGCGCGAACGCGAGCCGCAGCTTGGGCAGCCGCTCCAGCGTGCCAGAGAAGATGAGGGTGGTGATGGCCAGGGCCACCTCGGCGGGCATGCCCACGAGCCACGGCAGCCAATACTTCTCCATTCGCGCGCCGCCGAGCATGTCCCACGGGTGGACGAACACCGCCGCGCCCAGCTCGGCCGCTGCCTCGAAGAAAGGGAACAGCGCCGGGTCGCCCAGGTTGGTGCCGTTCACGTGCGAGCCGATCTGCACGCCCGCCAGCCCCAGCTCGCGCATGCAGCGCTCCAGCTCGCTCACAGCCCGCTTCACGTCCTGGAGCGGCACGGTGCCCAGGCCCGCGAACCGGCGCGGGCTGCCACGCACCACGGAGGCCAGGTGGTCATTGAGGAAGCGCGAGATATCCAGCCCGTGCTCGGGCTTGGCCCAGTAGCTGAACATCACCGGCACGGTGGAGAGCACCTGGACGGAGACGCCGGCCGCGTCGCACTCCTTGAGGCGCTGCGCCGGGTCCCAGCAGTTGCTCGCGATCTCGCGGAAGAACTTCCCGTCGTCCCGCATCATCCGAGCGCGGCACGGGGCGTGGTGATCCAGCTGGATGAACCCGCCGTAGCCGTAGCGCTCGGCGAAGCGCGGCAGCTCGGCCGGGAGCAGATGGGTGTGAATGTCGATCTTCACTTGCCCCCGCTCCGGGTCATCTGGAAGCCGCACTGCTTGCAGGTGCAGTGCTTCGGGTCGCTGTAGAAGCGGTCGAACACCGGCGGCAGCTGCGTGACGATGTTGGAGACGTGGAGGTACTCCTCGTACAGCTTGCTGTCACACCGAGGGCAGAACCACGCGAAGCCATCCTGCTCGTGCGGCTGGCGGCGGCGCTCGATGACCAGCCCCACCGTGCCCGCGGGCCGCTGCGGCGAGTGCGGCACCTTGGGGGGCAGCAGGAAGATGTCGCCCTCGCGGATGGGCAAGTCTCTCGGCTTGCCGTCCTCGATGATGCGCAGGTTGATGTCACCCTCGAGCTGGTAGAAGAACTCCTCGCTCTCGTCGATGTGGAAGTCCGTGCGCGAGTTGGGCCCGCCCACCACCATGACGATGAACTCCTGGTCCTTCCACACCAGCTGGTTGCCCACGGGGGGCTTGAGCAAGTGGCGGTGCTCGTCGATCCACTTCTTGAAGTTGAAGGGCGGCATCAGGGCCATGGCTCAATCTCCAATCGTGGCGATGCACTTGAGCTCAATCGCGATCGGCGTGGGCAGCGCGTTGATCTCCAGCGTGGTGCGGCACGGCGGGTTGTCCTTGAAGTACTCCGCCCACAGCCGGTTGTAGATGGGGAAGTCCGCCTTCATGTTGGTGAGGTAGACCGTGACATCCACCAGCCGGTCCCATGAGGAGCCCGCCTCCTCGAGGATGTACCGCACGTTGCGGAACACCGAGTGGCACTGGGCCTCGATGTCATAGGAGGTGATGTTGCCCTGGGCATCCAGCTCCACGCCGGGGATCTTCTTGGTGCCGCGCTCGCGAGGCCCCACCCCGGACAGGAACAGGAGGTTGCCCACGCGCCGGGCGTGGGGATAGAGGCCCACCGGCTCGGGGGCCCGCTTCGAGTCGATCCGCTCTTCCTGGCTCATAGCTTCACGCACACGTTCTTGGGCTCGGTGAAGAAGCGCAGCACTTCCTGGCCGCCCTCCCGTCCCACGCCCGAGTCCTTCACACCGCCAAACGGCGTACGCAGGTCTCTCAGCATCCAACAGTTGATCCAGACGATGCCGCTGTGCAGCTTGGCGGCGAAGCGGTGGGCGCGGCTGAGGTCCTTCGTCCACACGCTGGCGGCCAGGCCGTAGCTGGTGGAGTTGGCCCAGGCGAGCACCTCCTCCTCCTTCTCGAAGGGGGTGAGCGTGGCCACGGGACCGAAGATCTCCTCCTGGTTGGTGCGGCACTCGGAGCCCAAGCCCTCCACGAGCGTGGGCTCCACGAACCAGCCGTTGCGGCACCGGCCCGCCAGCTTCGCGCGGCCGCCACCCGTGAGGATCTTCCCACCCTCCTTCTGGGCCAGCTCGATGTAGCTCATCACCTTGTCGAAGTGCTGCTGGGACACGAGCGCGCCCTGGTCCGTGCCCGCCTCCAGCGGGTCGCCCACCTTGAGGGCCCGCGTGCGCTCCACGAGCGCGGCCTTGAACCGCTCATAGATGGGCGCCTGGACGAAGATGCGCGGACCACAGAGGCAGATCTGCCCCTGGTTGGCGAACGAGGAGCGCAGCGTGGTGGCGAGCGCCTCGTCGAAGTCGCAGTCGGCGAAGATGACGTTGGGGTTCTTACCGCCCATCTCCAGGGAGATCTTCTTGAAGAGGGGCGCGGCGGTGCGGGCAATCTCCGCGCCCACGCGGGTGCTCCCCGTAAAGGAGATCGCCTTGATCTCAGGGTGGCTGCTCATGGGGGCGCCGACCTTGGCGCCCAGCCCGTGGACGATGTTGAGCACGCCGGGAGGCAGCCCCGCGTCGCGGCACACCTGCGAGAGGAGGAAGGCCGTCATCGGCGTCACCTCGGAGGGCTTGCCGATGACGCAGTTGCCCATGGCGAGCGCGGGGGCGATCTTCCAGGTGAACAGGTAGAGCGGCAGGTTCCACGGTGAGATGCACCCGACGACGCCCAGCGGCGAGCGCAGGGTGTAGTTGAGCGCCACGGAGTCGGTGGCGTGGGCCTCGCTGGAGAACTGGGTGGCCGCGTCCGCGAAGAACTCGAAGTTGAGGATGCTGCGCGGAATGTCCACGGTGGAGGCCACCGAGAGCGGCTTGCCCGTGTCGATGGACTCGGCGCGAGCGAACTCGGGCAGCCGGGCGCGAATGGCCTCCGCGACGCGGCGCAGCAAACGCGAGCGGTCGGAGGCGGGCGTGGCGGCCCAGGCAGGGAAAGCACGGGCGGCAGCCTCGACAGCGCGGCGGACATCGGTCTCGTCCGAGTCGGGCACGTGGGCGTAGGGCTCGGCCGTGGCGGGCTCAGGCTTTTCGAGCCACTTCTGGGCGCTGGGGGGAACCAGCTCTCCGCCGATGTAGTTGAGGACCTTCTGCATGCAGGATTCCTCCTCGGACGACCGGGCGCCCGAATAGCACGGGGGCGCTCGCCAGGTCACGGCTCGGAGCCCCCAGGATTTCACATAGGCGGCAGAAGCTGCTTGCGCCGCACCGGGGGTGCCGGGAAGCTCGCCCGCCCTGGTTGTCGGGGAGCAAGCACATGGCATTGACGGCACAGAATCATCAGGAGCTGGCCCGGCTGCTGGACCAGGCGCGGCTCGAGGCCCGGGAGGTTCCTCCCCTTACCCGCACGCACGCGGAGCTGCCTCTGCGGGACGCGTATGCGATTCAGGCCGAGGGCATCCAGCTGCGCACAGCGCGGGGCGAGCGGGTGATCGGCATGAAGATGGGGCTGACGTCCGAGGCCAAGCGCAAGCAGATGAACCTGGACTCACCCGTGTATGGGGTGCTCACGGACAAGATGCAGGTGCCTGCCGGGGGCGTGTTCCGGCTGCAGGGCTTCATCCACCCGAAGATCGAGCCGGAGATCGCGTTCCGCACCTCGCGCGAGCTGCGCGGGAAGATCTCTCGCGAGGAGGCGCTCGATGCGTGCTCCAGCGCGATGGTGGCGATGGAGATCCTCGACTCGCGGTACGTGGACTTCAAATACTTCTCGCTGCCGGACGTGGTGGCGGACAACTCCTCCTCGTCCATGTTCGTGCTGGGCACCACCGAGCGGCCGCCGCGCGAGCTGGAGCTGGCGAAGCTCCCGATGTCGATGGAGGTGAACGGCGTGCAGGTGCAGTCAGCGCTCTCCAGCGCCATCTCGGGAGACCCGCTGCTGTCCGTGGTGCAGCTGTGCGAGCTGCTGGCCGAGCGCGGCGAGTCCCTGCCTGCGGGGAGCATCGTGCTGGCGGGTGCCGCCACGGTCGCGCACATGATGAAGCCGGGCGATCAGGTCCGGCTCACCGTGGAAGGACTGGGGAGCGTCTCGGTGTCCGTGGCGGCCTGAGCCTCACGCCACGTCGAGCACCGTCCACTCGTGCACTTCGCCCGCGAGGGTCACCTCGATGCAGTCTCCGGTGCGGCGGCCCATTAGGGCCCGGCCCACCGGCGAGGCGGGTGTGATGACGGAGAGAAAGCCATCTCCGCCCGGGCCCGTCAGCTCCGTCCCCGCGCCCACCGGGAGCAGGAAGAACGTCCGCTCGTCGTAGCCGTCCTCATCCTCTGTGCGGACATCCACGATGGCGCCCAGAGACACCGGGCTCTTGCGCTCGAAGCGCGGCAGCGCAGCCTGCTGGAAGGCGTTGAGCGCGCTCAGCTCCTCCTGAACGCGGCGAGCACGTGCGGCCTGTCCCGTGGCAAGGCTGCCGTACTCGATGGCGGCCCGGCCGTCCTCCTTCTTCTCCGACTCCGTTGCCAGACTGCGTGCAGCCTCACGCGCCTCAGCCTCCGCGCGGTGGGCGAGCCGGTCGCTGTACTGGAGACGTTCGGCGAGCTGAGAAATCAGCTCTCTCTTATCGAGTCCCATGCCACAGGAATGTATCGCCACCATGCGACGGCTCCAGTTTCTGGCCCGGTGCTCCCGGACAGGCGCCTTTTCAAAGACTCACGCTTGAGCTAACCCCTTCGCACTGGTCTCCAGCGCAACCCCTTCTCTCTCGCCCGCCCATGCGCCTCTCTCCGCTCTTCCTGGCAGCGCTCGCCGTGGCTTGTGCCACCCCTCCGCCCCCCGCTCCCGCGCCGCAGGCGGCTCCTCCCGCTCCCTCGGCGACAGCACCCGCGCCGGCTCGGCCCACGCCGCCCGTGGCCAAGCGCCTTCCCCACCCCGTCACCCAACACGGAGACACCCGGCAGGACGACTACTTCTGGCTGCGCGAGAAGGAGAATCCCGAGGTCCGCGCCTACCTGGAGGCGGAGGCGGCCTACACCGCCCAGGTGATGAAGCCCACCGAGGCTCTTCAGCAGAAGCTCTACGCGGAGATGCTCGGGCGCATCCAACAGACGGACCTGGAGGTGCCCTACCGCAAGGGCGGCTTCTTCTATTACTCCCGCACCGAGGAGGGGAAGCAGTACCCCATCTTCTGCCGGAAGAAGGGCAGCCTGGAGGCCCCCGAGGAGGTGCTGCTCAATCCCAACGTGCTCTCCGAGGGCTTCAAGTTCTTCCGCGTGGGCACCTTCGAGGTGAGCGATGACGGCAACCTGCTGGCCTACTCCGTGGACACCACGGGCTTCCGTGAGTTCACCCTCCACGTGAAGGACTTGCGCACCGGGAAGCTCGGCCCGGAGCGCATCGAGCACACGGCCGGCTTCGACGGAGCCTGGGCCGCGGACAACCGCACCTTCTTCTACGCCACCGAGGACGATGCCAAGCGCTCCTACCGCGTGTGGCGCCACACCGTGGGCACGGACAGCCAAACGGACACGCTCGTCTATGAGGAGAAGAACGAGCACTTCCGGCTGTCCGTCCAGCGCACGCTCTCGAACGAGTACATCCTCATCAGCTCCACCAGCTCCACCACGAGCGAGGTGCGCTTCCTGCCAGCAACCAAGCCCTCCGCGCAGTTCCAGGTCGTGGAGCCGCGGAAGCAGGACCATGAGTACAGCGTGGACCACCACGGTGGCCTCTTCTACATTCTCACCAACTCGGGTGGCCGCAACTTCCGCCTCGTCACCGCGCCCGTGAAGTCCCCAGGCCAGAAGAACTGGAAGGAGCTCATCGCGCACCGTCCGCAGGTGATGCTCGAGAACCTGGTCCTCTTCAAGAACCACCTCGCCGTCCTGGAGCGGGACACCGGCCAGCCGCAGCTGCTCATCACCGATCTCAAGACGGGCGCCAGCCACCGCATCCAGTTCCCCGAGCAGGGCTACGCGGTGTTCCCCAGCTCGAACGCGGAGTTCGACACGCCCGTGCTGCGCTTCCAGTACACCTCGCTCATCACGCCGTGGTCCGTGTTCGACTACGACATGAACACCCGCGAGCGAAAGCTGCTCAAGCAACAGGCGGTGCTGGGCGGGTACGACGCCTCGCGCTACGAGACAGAGCGGCTGCTGGTGCCAGCCCAGGACGGTACCCAGGTGCCCGTGAGCCTGGTGTACCGCAAGGGCCTGAAAAAAGACGGCCGTGCGCCCCTGCTGCTCCAGGGCTACGGCTCCTACGGCATCCCCAGCATGCCCTTCTTCAACTCCAACGCGCTGTCCCTGCTGGACCGAGGCGTGGCGGTGGCCGTGGCGCACGTGCGCGGAGGGGGAGACCTGGGCAAGCCGTGGCACGACGCCGGGCGCATGCGACAGAAGATGAACACCTTCACGGACTTCATCGCCGTGGCCGAAGCGCTGGTGGCCCGGGGCTACACCTCGAAGGAGCGCCTGGCCATCCAGGGTGGCAGTGCGGGAGGCCTGCTGATGGGCGCCGTCACCAACATGCGCCCGGATCTCTTCAAGGCGGTGCTGGCCGAGGTGCCCTTCGTGGACGTGCTCAATACCATGAGCGACACCACCCTGCCGCTCACCGTGGGCGAGTTCGAGGAGTGGGGCAATCCGCAGGTCAAGGAAGAGTACGAGTACCTGCGGCAGTACTGCCCGTACACCAACGTCACCGCCAAGGCCTACCCAGCGATGCTGGTGAAGACGAGCTTCAACGACAGCCAGGTCATGTACTGGGAGCCCGCCAAGTGGGTGGCGAAGCTGCGCGCGCTGAAGACGGACCCGAACCCCCTGCTCTTCCAGATCAACATGAACGGCGGCCACGGCGGCTCGTCCGGGCGCTATGACTCCCTCAAGGAGCGGGCGTTCAACTACGCCTTCCTGCTGACGCAGCTCGGGGTAGAGCAGTAGCCCGATGCGTCCGCCCGATCCTCTGTCCGAGGATCGGCCGGGCCCGCGGGCAGGCAAGAGACGCCTGGGAACGGCGTGAGGTGGCCCCCCGGTTCCGAGGGGCGATGAGACACTTCATTCCCGTGCTCGCGCTCGCGGCGCTCGCCGCCTGTGGGCCCGAGTTGATCCATGAGACGCCTGCCGACAGCCAGCGCACGACTGGCCAGTCGGCCGTTGTTGGATCCGTCTATGGATCCATCCCCGCGGGCCTGCCCGCGCGCCTGCAAGTGGGCCTGTTCGAGGACACCGGCCAGACGTGGATGCAGAGCAGCGCCGTGCCGTGGGACGTGCGCTACCGCTACTTCGTCAAGGGCTGGATCAACAACTTCGGCTGGGGCGCCGCCGACGGCCAGTGGGGCCTGCAGTACATGCAGGAGTGCCAGACCCAGGGCTTCCTGCCCGCCATCCAGTACTACCAGATGAACGGCGAGCCGGGCGGCGGTGAGGCTCAGTTCCTCGCCAAGGCCCAGAACGCCGGCACCATGAGGAGCTACTTCGCCGACTTCAAGGTGCTCATGCAACGAGCCAAGGAGTTCGGCAAGCCCGTCATGGTGCTCGTGGAGGCGGACGGCTTCGCCTACCTGCAGAAGCAGTCCGCGAACAACCCGAACGCCTATGCGGCGGTGGCGGCCACCGGGCTGCCCGAGCTGAGCGGGTTGCCGAACACCGTGGCGGGCTGGGGGCTCGCCTTCCTCCAGCTGCGCAAGGCGGTGGGCGCCAGCAACGTCGTCCTCGGCATCCACATCTCCGCGTGGGCGGGCAGTGGAGACATTGCCCACTTCTCCGTCACGCAGCCGCTGGAACCCGAGGTGACCCAGGTCCACACCTTCCTCAAACCCTTGGGCCTGGCGGCCAACGTCACCGGCGCCACCTGGGACGTGCTGGTGGGCGATCCGCTCGATCGAGACGCGGACTTCTACAGGCTCACCCAGAGCGGCCAGGATCGCTGGTGGGCTGAGAGCGACACGGCCTCCATCCTCTCCAAGAGCTTCAACCGGTACGCCGAGTGGCTGCGCCTGTGGAACGTGGCCTCCGGCAAGCGCTGGGTGCTGTGGCAGATCCCCCTGGGGAACTCGAACCACCTGAACACGCCCAACACGGGCAACGCGCGCGAGGGCTACAAGGACAACCGCCCCGAGTACTTCTTCGGCCCCAACGGCGCCACGCACCGGGAGAAGTTCGCCAGCAGCGGTGTCATCGCTCTGCTCTTCGGCAAGGGCGAGGGCCAACAGAGCTCGTACACCAATGACGTGTACACGGACGGCCAGCCCTTCATGAAGAGCCGCGCGGGTGCCTTCCTCAAGGCGGGCGGCCTGGCCATTCCCGCTACGGGCTCCACGCCCCCGGGCGGCCCACCTCCTCCCCCGACCGAGCCCACGCCGCCTCCCACACCTTCCCCTCCCCCGGCGACGTCGTCGTTCGACTTCGAGAGCGGCACCCAAGGGTGGACGCGCTGGGGCATCGTCCCGAGTGTCTCCTCCTCCACCGCCCGGGCCTTCGCGGGCAGGCGCTCGCTCGAGGTGAAGGTGGCGGGCGCTCCCAGTGGAGTGGGCAAGGCCTCCGTGGCAGGGGCCTCCGTGCCCGCTGGAAGGACCGTGTCCTTCCGCGTGTGGCTCCCCACTGGCAGCCGCGTCACCGCGATCCAGCCCTACCTGCTGCAAGGAGCAAGCGGCGGGTGGCGCTGGTCCGGCTCGTGGTTCGGCGTCTCATCCTTGAAGGCGGACGCCTGGAACACCCTCACGCTCCCGGTGCCCTCCAACGCCGTGTCGCCCTTCGCGGAGCTCGGCCTGGAGATCTTCACCGGTGCCACGTGGACGGGCTCGCTCTACGTAGACTCCGTGAGCGGGTGATCCATCCGGGGACCGCGAGAGCATCGCGGTCCCCCCGGGGCTCAGAACGGGCAGCCCACGTCGCCGCAGGGGTCTCCCGCCGGCTTCCGGGGTACATCTCCGATGGCCAGCTTCGCCCCGATGAGCGCCCCCACCACCACGGCGCCGATGCCGGAGAGCAGCAGGGCCGTCCGGCCGACACTGACCTCCTGGATGCCGGCGGACTGGACCTCGCCCAGGGGGACCTCGACGGTCCGGCGGAACGCATCCTGGGGGACGCCCCGGAAGTGCTGCCCGTCCACGCTGACGTCCAGGAACTTCTCGGAGATGACCGACCCGTCGCGCTGGACGAGCACCAGCGGGGTGTCCTCGGTGAACGGGTGCGTACGGCCTTCCACGTCCCGGAGCTGCACGGTGCTGGGATCCTCGAGGCGCCCATCCCCAGGCGTCCGCTTCACCAGGTCCGGCACGAACCAGCCATTGAGCCGGGAGATCTCCGCCGGTGGCACCTTGTAGGTCGTCGAGCAGCCTGTCGCTGCGAGCAGAAGAGCCAATGATGCACGGACACGCATGGCACCCTCCCCTTTGGTTCCGAAGCTAGCGCGGAACCCTGGGAGGGCCGAATCCCACTTGCGTCATGAAAGGTGGCCTCTCAACAGGCGGACAGGCGCGGCGTCGGCTGCCATGCAAAAAGCGGGGGGCGGACGCTATACATGGGGGCGATGCCTGCTCCCGTGGCTCCAGCGACTGTCTCCTCCCAGTCTCCCGATGTGGGAGCCCTGGTGAAGCTGCTGCGGGGGCGCCGCACCGTGGTGCTCACGGGCGCTGGGTGCAGCACCGAGTCGGGCATCCCGGACTACCGAGGGCCTGGCACCCGGGCCCGGGCGCGCAATCCCATCCAGCACATGGAGTTCCTCCAGCGCTCCGAGGTGCGCGCGCGCTACTGGGCCCGCAGCCTGATCGGCTGGCCCCGCTTCTCCTCGGCGCGTCCCAACGCGGCGCACCATGCGCTCGCGGCCATGGAGCGGGACGGGCACGTGCTGGGCCTCATCACCCAGAACGTGGACCGGCTGCACCATGCCGCGGGCAGCTCGCGAATCATCGAGCTGCATGGGGCGCTGGCGGAGGTGCGGTGCCTGTCCTGCGACGGGCGGGAGCCTCGCGTGGCGTTGCAGGAGCGGCTGCTCGTGCTCAACCCGGGCTTCCTGGAGCATCAGGTGGAGCTGCGGCCGGATGGAGATGCCGAACTGCCGGTGGAGGCCGTGCGCTCCTTCCGCGCCGCCGATTGCCTGCACTGCGGCGGGGCGCTGAAACCGGACGTGGTGTTCTTTGGGGACAACGTGCCGCGCCCCAAGGTGGAGGCCGCGTTCTCCATGCTGGAGGAGGGAGACGCGCTGCTGGTGGTGGGCTCGTCCCTGGCGGTCTTCTCCGGCTACCGCTTCTTGCTCCGCGCCGCCGAGCGCCACATGCCCATCGGCATGTTGAACATTGGGGAGTGCCGCGGTGAGGAACTGGCGGACGTGCGGGTGGAGGCGCGGGCCGGTGATGCGCTTCCTCTGCTCGCCGAGGCCCTCTCCGGCCGTTGAGCGGACGCCTGCCTGCTTGCTCTCCTGTGGGCCTGACAGAGCGAGCGCCAGGAACAATCCCTACCTTTCCCGGATGCACGGACACGACAGCACTGCGGCGGATACGGGCGGGACGGAAATCCAGCTGTCTAGCGAGAAGTGGGAGCACGGCGAGCTCTCTGTCCGGGCTCGGGCCCTCCAGTTCCTGCGGGAAGCGGGAATCCCGTTCCTGGTGGGGGGCGCCTACGCTTATGCCCACCACACGGGCCTCCACCGCGACACGAAGGACCTGGACCTCTTCCTGCGCAAAGCCGACGCGGATCGTGCGCTCGCCGTCTTCGAGGCGAACGGCTGGCGCACCGAGCGCGATGCCCACGGTTGGCTGCACAAAGCCTTCTGGGAGGACTCGCTGGTGGACCTCATCTACACGTCGGCCAACGGCATCGCTGTGGTGGATGACGCGTGGGTGGAGCACGGCACGGAGGGCGAGGTGCTCGGGGAGCGCTGCCGGATGGCTCCTGTGGAGGAGCTGATCTGGAACAAGGCGTTCGTGCTCGAGCGCGACCGCTTCGATGGCACGGAGGTGAACCACCTGCTGCTCGCCACGGGGAAGCGGCTCGATTGGAAGCGCCTGCTCAAGCGCTTCGATCGGTACAGGGAGGTGTTGCTGTCTCACCTGCTGATGTTCCGCTTCGCCTACCCGTCCGACCGAGACACCATTCCGGACTGGGTCATGTGGGGCCTTCTCGCCAAGGCGTTCGACAGCGTCCGGGGCGGCAACTGGAGCGGCAAGCTCTGCCGAGGGCGGCTCCTCTCGGAGCTGGGCTACCGGGTGGATGTGGAGGAGCGCGGCTACGAGGACGGGCTCGCATGGGATGCGGAGGAGCGGAAGCGCCACGCCCCTCCTCCGGAAACCGAGCCTCCGCAGCATTGAGGGCTGCGTGCTCACGCCCTTTGATGAAGGTTCTCAGGTGTTGCTCTGCGCTGACCTCTTGAGCCAGTACGCGGGGCGGCGCTCACGCAAAGCGGCTTCCAGGAAGTCCGAAAACGAATCCTCGATCTTGTCGCAGTAGTTCGGATCCGGCCAGGCCTCATGCCACGCGTCGAACAGTGGATATCGCCCGTGCACTCGGCGGCTCACGTCGATCACCACAAAGTTTCCGTCTTGAACGTCGCACACCGTGTACACAGAGGCAGGGCCCCACTTGCCGTCATCTTCACCGTAGATGGCTACGCGCGCCCGGACGATCTCGGCCAAGGGGAGGATCTGGTAAGGCGAA
The DNA here is from genome assembly GCF_000737315.1 of Hyalangium minutum. GTDB lineage: Bacteria > Myxococcota > Myxococcia > Myxococcales > Myxococcaceae > Hyalangium > Hyalangium minutum. The sequence continues at coordinate 30,141 of NZ_JMCB01000015.1, read as the reverse complement.
TTCGGCAGCCGCTTGATCAACTCCGCGCCGTTGCAGTGCAGATAAAAAGCCCTCAGGTCGGGATCCAGCTTCCAGCCCACGCGCTGCTCGAACTCCGCGACTTCCGCAGGTGTTGCGGGCGGATACGGGAAGTGATCGCGCGAGACTTCTTCAAGCAAGCTGAGCATGGGCTTTGGCATCGTCAGTAGTCCGCGTAGGGCAGATCAGGACCGGCCGTATTCCAGGGGGGCCCTCCGTCGTAGCACCTCGGATACTCCTTGTTCAGTACGTCGTGGATGGTGGGGGGCATCGGGACAATGTTGTTGGGATCGACTGGATCGCCGCCGTGCTTGAGGTCGCGGATGTGGTGCCCTGGCCAGGACTTGCCCCGCTCAAGAGGCCAGTTCCCAAACTTCTTGCTCCAGCCCTCTCGGAATGACTCGCGGATATTCTCCCACCGCTCTCGTGCCGCCTGGGTCGCATCCTTCGACAGCACAGGGTAATCGCAGCAGCAGTGCGTGATCGCGTACCTTCCCCCCGCCCCATAGAGCCTCCCTTCCCAGTCCAGTTTGAGATCAGCAAGCCACATGCAGCCCTTGAGGGTGTATCCCTCGGCTGCACACTGTCTCTCGCAATAGGCCATCCATCGCTGGTTGCACTGCCATGGACCATAGAACAGCGTCGGCTTGAAGCTCCCGGCGACAACACTGATCCGTGGGCCTTCCACCCTGGCGCGCGCGGGCTGCGCGCCCGGTGCCGGAAGTGCTCCATTTTGAGGGCCCGGTGAGGGGATCCCGCTTCTTGCCCCGCACCCGCTCACCCCAAGGAGCAACGACACGACAACTGCCCAGCGTTGCATCATGCCGCTCTCCCCAGCGCTGGCGTGTCACGAGTGCACGCCCGAAGCCAGCAATACAAGGCCACACTGACAAGTCGTGGAGTTGAAGATCCCCCTGGAGCAAATGAACCGGTTGGTCGAGGCGCTCACCAGCGAGTTGCCTTCAGAGGATCCGGGGCCGAGTCACGACCTTCGTAGCCTTGCGCCCACGGCCTGACCCGCTGTCACGACCGCGGACGGTGCCGTCTCCGGCTGTGGACGGTTCCCCTGCCCATCCAACCAGCTAAGTAGGCAACTTTCCTAGGAACCTATCACGGCACGCTTGCTGCATTGCTTCCCCACGCAGACGGAGGGCGGGAGGGTGCAGGTGTCGGAGGACGGGAGGGTACGCGTGGTGGAGGTGGGGACGGTGCGGAGGCTGGAGGTCGGGAGGGAGGGAGTGGTGGAGGGCGAGGTGGAGGTAGAGCGGGGGGAGGAGTCTGCGGGCGAAGGGTCGGTGAGGACGCAGGGCCGCGACATGGAGGAGGTGCGTGAGCGCCTCTTCAAGGTGGGTGCCCTGGCCCTCACCGACCCGGAGCTTCTGGGTGTGCTGCTGGGAATGGGACCCCGAGCGCAGAGACTCGTGGAAGAGCTGCTCGGAAAGAGCGGCGGCCTCAAGCCTCTGCTCCTGAAGGATCCGCTGGAGCTGATCGCGCAGCCGGGGCTGGGTCCGGCCCGGACGGCGCAGATGCTCGCGGCGCTGGAGCTGGGACGCCGGGCCCAGCGCGTCACCGAGCGGCGGCCGCGGCTGCGCAACCCTCGGGAGATTCATGGATACCTGTCGCCGCTCCTGAGCGCGCTGCGGCGGGAGGTGTTCCACGTGCTGTGCTTCAACCCGCGCAACGTGCTGCTCGCGGACGTACGGGTGGCCGAGGGGACGATGAACTCGTGCCCCGTGGATCCGCGCGAGGTGTTCGCCCCGGCGCTGACCCTGCGCGCCACGGCCATCGTGCTCGCGCACAACCATCCGTCGGGGGACCCGGAGCCCTCGAAGCAGGACCTCGCGCTGACCTTGCAGCTGGCACAGGCCGGCCAGTTGCTCGGCATCAAGGTGCTGGACCACCTCATCGAGGGGGACGGCAAGTACGTGTCGCTCATGGAGCGGGGGTTCTTCGGGGGCGAGGGAGAGCAGGGTTTATGGACCGCAGTTGGAGGAGGTGGGTCATGACCGCAGTCATGGGATGTGGAGGCGCGGGGGCTGGCTCCCGCTCGTGGCAGGTGGATGACGTGGGAGAGACGCGGGCCCGCGTGGTGGAGCTGGGGACCGGGAAGACGCAGATGGTGGACCGCAGCGCGCTACCTCCGGGAACCCAGGAGGGAGACGTGGTGGTGGACGGCCGCCTGGACCCCGAGCTGCGGGCCCGGCTGACCCGAGAGGTAGCGGAGGCTCGGGCCCGCAAGGCGGTTCCTGCCCCAGCGGAATTGGACCTGGCGGGTAGTGAAGATCCCCGGTTGACGATCTCCAGGGAAAAGTAAATATGCGGAGGATGTTGCCCGTAGAGCTGCCCTACTTCACGGAGGCCCAGGAAGGCCTGGTCCGGCACTTCGGCCTGTCCGAGTTCCGGCCCGGGCAGGCCGAGGTCATCAGCTCCGTGATGAGCGGCCGCAACACCGTGGTGGTGATGCCCACGGGCGCGGGCAAGAGCCTCTGCTACCAGCTGCCGGCCCTGCTGCTGCCCGGCGTGACGCTGGTCGTCTCTCCGCTGATCGCGTTGATGAAGGACCAGGTGGAGCAGCTCACCGCGCGCGGGATTCTCGCCACCTTCATCAACTCGTCGCTGACGGACCTGGAGCGCGCCGAGCGCATGCGGCGGCTGCGCGCCCGTGAGTACAAACTTGTATACGTGGCGCCTGAGCGCTTCCGCAGCCAGAGCTTCCTGGAGGCGCTCGGCGAGGTGGGCGTGGACCTGCTCGCCGTGGACGAGGCCCACTGTATTTCCCAGTGGGGCCACGACTTCCGGCCGGACTACGCGCAGCTGGGACAGGTGCGCAAGCGCCTGCGCCCTCCACGCACGCTGGCACTCACCGCCACGGCAACCCCCGAGGTGCGCGAGGACATTATCCGCATGCTGCTGATGAAGGAGCCCCAGGTGTTCGCCCAGGGCTTCGATCGGCCCAACCTCTTCCTGGAGGTGATGAGCGTCAGCGGGGACGAGGAGAAGCGGCAGGCGTGCACCCAACTGGCGGCCCAGGGTGGCAGCGGCATCATTTATTGCTCCACGCGCAAGGCGGCCGAGGGGATGCACTCCTCGCTGCTGGAGCGGGGCGTGAAGGCGGTGCTGTACCACGCAGGCATGGAGGACGACGCCCGGCGCCTGGCCCAGGACGAGTTCATGGCGGCCAAGGAGGCGGTGGCAGTGGCCACCAACGCCTTCGGCATGGGCATCGACAAGCCGGACATCCGCTTCGTGGCCCACGCCAACATCCCCAAGGCGGTCGAGGCGTACTACCAGGAGGTGGGCCGCGCGGGCCGGGATGGGCAGGAGGCCACCGCCGTGCTGCTCTTCAACCACGCGGACGTCTACACCCAGGAGCGCCTCATCGAGGGCAACCACCCCAAAGAGGTGGTGCTGTCGGATCTCTGGAACGCCCTGCGCAACGTGCCCGAGTTCAGCAAGGGTATCGGCGTGCTGGCGGGCATGGTGGGCGCCAGCGAGTTCGAGGTGTCCGCCGCCCTGCGCATCTTCGAGCGCGAGGGGAAGATTGAGCGCGGTGGCCGGGGTGAGGGCGAGTACGGACTCACCCTCACGGAGAAGGCACTCGCCACCCACCCGCATGCCCCGGAGTCCCGGAAGCTGCTCCAGTCGCTGCTGGAGGTGTACCCCGTGGGGCGCGCGCAGAGCACGGAGCTGGGCCCGCTGGCCCGGCGCACGGGGCTGGGTGTGGAGGAGGTGCGGCACGCGCTCGGGTTGTTGGAGAAGGCCGGAGCGGTGAAGGTGCGCCGCCCCTTCGCCGGGAGGACCATCCGCGCGCTGGAGCAGGTGCCCTTCCGTGAGCTGGGTGTGGACCTGAACCGGGTGCGCGAGCAGGAGCGCCGTGCCCTGCTCCACCTCAAGCAGATGACGGACTACGCGTACACACGGCGGTGCCGCCGGTCCTTCATCCTGGGCTACTTCGGCCAGCAGGACCTGCCGTCCACCTGCGGCAAGTGCGACGTGTGCACGGGCAGCCGGATGCCCCGCCCCGTGCCGGTAACGAAGCCCGCCTCCGCCTCCGGGAAACCGGAGCACTACAGCGAGCTGGCGGCCACGGAGTTGCGGCGCTGGCGCAAGGCGCTGGCAAAGGATCTGGAGATCGCCCCCTTCATCATCTTCAACGACGCCACGCTGCTCGGCCTGGCGGCGGCGCTGCCCACGGACCGCGAGTCCTTCCTCACGGTGAAGGGCACGGGCGAGAGCCGCTGGGAGCGCTTCGGCCCCAAGGTGGTGGAGATCTGCCTGATGGCCCGCGCCGCAGGCCACGAGCCTGTCGCCGTCCCCGAGGCGCCTCGCGTCCGCAAGAGCCGCAAGGGCTGAGCCCGCAGGGGGTGTCTGCCGTCATGAGCCCCCTGGGACTTCTGTCACCAGGGGCGATGACCGCTGTCACCAGGAGCCGTGGGCCTTGTGGACACCTTTGCTCCTGAAAACAGGGGGTTTCCCCACATGAACCGCTGATTCCGACGTTGGCACACCAGACGCATCGAGGCTCCGCAGTCCTCCTGCCTTCCCTCGGAGCCCTCATGTCTGTTGCCCCCATCTCCCGGAAGCCTGTCTCTCCTGCTCCCCTCTCGCTCGAGCGTGCCGCAGCGGCCGAGAAGAAGCCTGCAGTGGCGCCCGCCGCCGCCAAGGCCCCCGAGCCGAAGCAGGTGGTCCGGGCCCAGGTGGGAGACCGCTTCGAGGCCTCGGCCGCATCCAAGGTGGCCGGGGCCGTCGGGGCCCTCGCGAAGGCAGCGGCGCAGACTGTCCAACCCAAGGACGTCGCCCCGCGGAGTGTCTCCGGCGAGGACAAGGCCAAGGCCGAGGTGGATGTGAAGACCGTGGCTGACCGGCGCACTGAAATCGAGGAGGCCCAGAAGAAGCTGCGCGAGGAGACCACGAAGAAGGCGGATGACGTCTTCGCCATGGCGGACGGCAAGGGCTTCGTTCCTTCGGGCACGGAGGTGAAGAAGCTGTCTGACAACCAGGCCGAGTTGGTGCGCCGCAACGCCAAGGGCGAGCTGGCCGAGCGCACCGTGGCCACCAAGGGCCCGGACGGCGCCGTCACGCTCGACACGGCGAGCTATGAGGACGGCGCCAACAAGCGCGACAAGGTGGACATGCGCACCGACGGCAGCTCGCGCGTCCAGCGCGCCGAGTGGAAGGGCGACAAGAACGAGGTCTCCGACCTCAAGTCCTTCGACGACATCGAGAAGTCACGGGACCAGAACCTGCTCTACACGAGCAACGAGGTGCACACGGACACGAAGGACAATCGGCTGCACGTGGACGAGTACGCCCAGGCCGACGGCGGCATCACCGGCAGCCGCACCGCGTACTTCCAGCAGAAGGGCGACAAGGGCATCGACAACAAGCTGGACAAGCCCTTCGACTACAAGAAGCCGGTGGACCGGGCGGACAGCTACACCTACTCGATTCCTCCGCCGGGTGCCGATGGCTCCCAGGGCAACCCCCATTACAACCGCACCCAGTCCTTCTCCCAGGACAACGTCCAGGCCACCTCGTACGTGGACCGCGAGCTGGATGGGCACAAGAAGTACGCCGGCGAGGGCCCGCACAACCGCGAGGACGCGGACCGCGTGCGCGACGAGTACGGCAAGCACGGCGGCGAGGACTATGACGCGAACGACGGCACGGACAAGGGCAAGACGCCCAAGCGCTGGCTGATGGAGCTCCAGAAGGATCCCAACAGCCTGCAGACACAGACGTTCATCGAGGGCACGCCCAAGGCCACCACCATCACGAACAAGACGCGCGAGGGCAGCACCGTGCGCGAGGACTACCACGGCAAGACGTTCAAGCCAGACGCCAAGAAGGCCGGCGAGCTGGTGGACATCCATGGCCAGGGCTCGCGGACCTACGCGGCGGACGGTTCCATCGAGAAGATGGACATGAAGCAGCTGCAAGCGGACGGCTCCACCCTGGAGCAGCGCTACAACAGCACCCGCAAGCCCACCGACGCGGGCCTCGAGCTGAGCGAGTCCCTGGAGACTAAGCTCACCCAGGACAACAAGACGGACACCTCGCTGCGGGAGGACACCTCGCTGCTGTCGGGCAAGGGGGCGCAGCTGCTGAACTCGCGCAACACCGTCACCAGCGCGGACGGGCGGCAGGCCGTCCACGAGACGGGAAAGAACGGCGAGCGGATGACGCTCAGCGGCCCCGGCGGCAAGGACCCGCGCGACATCACCGACCCGGAGAACGTGAAGGATGACCCGGATGGCAAGAACCTGCTCCTGCAGGCCAGCGTGTCCACCGCCAACACGGTGAACTCCTACGCCAACAACGGAGGCGCCCGCGCCGTGGGGATGGTGGCCGACCTCAGCCAGGACGCGAAGCGGCTGCCGGGCCTGGCCTCGAAGGTGCTCGGCACCGAGGCCCTCTCCCGCGGCCTGGAGGGAGCCCGGGGCGGCACGGGAGCACTGGCGGGCGTGGCGGGCGCGGTGGCCGGTGGGCTCCAGCTCGCCGAGGGCATCCGGAACCACAACGTGCCGGAGATCTTCAAGGGCCTGTTCGACACGGGCCTAGGCCTGAAGAACATCTATGACGGTGGCAAGACCTTCCAGAGCGCCATCAAGGGCGTGGGGGACACCGCCACGGACGCCACGGGCACCGTGTCCAAGGGCCTGGGCAACTGGGCCAAGACGCTGAGCAATCCCAAGGTGGGCTCGGCCGTCACCTCCGCCATCTTCGACTCCGTGAAGGGCATGGGCGGCCTGGGCAAGGTGGCGGGCAGCGCGGCCCAGATGGGCGCCAAAGCGCTGGGCGCGCTCAAGGCCATGGGCGGCTTCGCGAACGTGGCCGGCGCGGCGGCGAGCACCGGCCTGGGCATCATGGACATCGTCAACGGGGCCAAGGACAAGGACGGGGCGCAGATCGCCAAGGGCGCGGTGGGCATCGCCGGAGGCATTGGCGGGGCCATCGCGGTGGGAGCCATCGGAGGCCCGCTCGGCATGGCGGTGGGCGCGGGGATCGGCCTGCTCGCCTTCGGCTTCGGCAAGCTGATGGATCTGATCAGCGACAAGAAGCACAAGATCGCCGAGCTGCAGATCGGCTGAGCCTCCCTCCCCTCCTCCCTGCTTATCCGGGGCGGCGCTGGGAGTGCTTCTTCAGGGCGCGGCGCTCCATGTAGCCGCGCAGGCTGCCCACGAGCAGCCCCACCGCGAACGCCAGCAGGAAGATGATGACCACCGTGGTAACGCCGAAGATGAGGCGCACCTGGTAGTCGGGGATCTGCCCGTTGAGGTACTTCGCACGCAGGGGCTCCATCCACCCCAGGAACTCCAGCGCGCGCGCAGGCAGCGAGTCCAGCGACAGCGACAGCCGCTGGACGAAGCGCGTCGGGTAGACGCGCCGCACCGCCTCCACGGAGATGCCCAGGATGAGGTAGATGACGGAGAGCAGGAAGGCGTTGCTCCCCATGATGCGCAGGAGCGGGTACGTCGGCTGCCGCTGCTCTGAATCGGAAGGCGTCTCCACGCTACTTCACCCGCTTCTTGAGGGTCGGCAGCAGCTTCTTGACCCGCTTGGCCTCCTCCGACGTGCCGGCCAGCTTGAGGAACGTCTCATACTCCTGAACCGAGCGGGCCAGCGTCTCCTGCTTGCGCGCGAGCGCATCCGCCAGGGACAGGTGCGCCAGGGCATGCGCCGGATCCAGCTCCACCGCCTGGGTGAGCGCGGTGACCGCGGGCTCCTCCTGCTTCTGCCGGAGCGCCACGAGCCCCAGCGCCAGGTGAGCCCGGCCGTTGAAGGGATCCAGCTTCACCGCCTCCTCCGCCGCCGCGCGGGCCGCCTTCAGGTTCGGCGAGGTGGAGGACGTCGACGTGCTCAGCAGCACCCGCGCCAGCGTCGTCTGGGCAAAGGCCTTGTCCCAGACCGTGGGCGCCTTGCTCGCCAGGTTCCGCAGCGTGTCGGGCACCGTCTTGCCGCTGTCCTCGGGGTACACGTAGTACTCGCCCACCTGGCCGCAGAGCGTGTCGGGCGAATCCGCCCGGACCTTCTCGAAGGCCCCCGCAGCCTCTTCGGTCTTGGCGTTGCGGAGGTAGAGGTGGGCGATCTCACAGAACGTCTCCGGATCGCTGGAGCTGTTCTTGGCGGCGAGCTCCAGGGACTTGGTCGCGCCCTTGCTATCCCCCAAGGCGAACAAGATGACCGCACGCAGGCGGTGCCCCGCCGCGTCGTTCGCGCCGACCTTCACCCCGCGCAGCACCTCCGCGGCCTGCGCGAACTGGCCCGAGCGCCAGAGCGCCAGGGCATAGCCCTTCTGGGCCTCGGAGCTCTCGGGGTTGTCGTCCTTCCAGGCCGTGAACTGCTTGAAGCCCTCGTCCGTGCGCCCCATGGCCAGCAGCGCCCGGCCGAGCGCATCCCGCGCCTCTCCGTGGAAGCCGTTGCGCTCCACGGCCCGCGTGAGCGGCGCGAGCGCCAGGTCCGGCAGGCCCCGCGCGAGCAGCAGCCGGCCCAGCGAGCAGGCGGCCTCGTAGTCCCGGGGATCCTTCATGGCCTCCTCGAGCTCGGCGCGCGCCTTGTCCATCGCGCCCAGCCGCCAGTACACGCGCCCCAGCGCGACGCGGAGATCCGTGCGGGGCTGCTTGGAGGTCTTCGTCGCCTTCTCCAGCACCTCGCGGGCCTGCTCGCCGTTGCCGTCCGCCGAGTCCGCCATGGCCATGTAGCCGATGGCCTCGGGCACGTAGCGGTCGTTCACCCGCGTCTTCTCCAGCTCCGAGCGGACGCGCTTCCAGTCCTCCTGCCGCGCGTAGGCCGCCGCGCGCACCAGCGACAGCCGGCGCCCCTCGGCCTTGCCCAGCTTGTCGAGCACTTCCTTCACGCGATCGCGATCCAGCAGCGCCCGGCCCAGGCCCTCCATCGCGGCCTCGCTCTTGGGCTGCATCTTCAGGGCGGCCTCGTAGGCCTCCTGGGCCTTGGGCAGCTTGCCCGAGGCGCGGCTCGCCTCACCCAGCGCGAGCAGGAAGTCGAAGACGAGCGGGCCCTGGCCCTTGGAGCCGGCCTCCAGCAGCGGCAGGGCCTCGTCCGGCTTGCCCAGGCTGGCCAGGAGCCGCCCGTGAATGAGCTGCTGCCGGCCGTGCAGGGCCTCGGGCAAGGACGTGTCCGCGCTCAGCGCCTGCATGTCCGCGAGCGCCTCGTTCAGCTCCTGCCCCAGGGCGAGCCGGCTCTCGGCCATGCCAATGCGCGCCAGCGGGTGCTCCGGAGAGAGCTCCTGCGCCGTGCCGTAGACCTTGATGGCGTTCGGGTAGTCGTCGAAGTCCTGGTAGTACTGGCCCAGCGCGACGAGCGCGCGCACATTGCGGCCGGAGACCTCCAGGGCGCGCTTGAAGTGCTCCAGCGCCTTCTCCGGCTGCTTGTCCTCCAGCAACACCGTGCCCGCGAGCGCGTGGCGCTCGGTGGAGTCATCCGTGGAGGACAGCAGCGCGGCGCGAGCCGTGGAGCGCGCCTTGTCGTCGGCCACCAACACGTCCGTGGCGAGGGCCAGCCCCGGGTGCGAATCCTTCACCCCCGGCAGCTCCATCGCCGCGAGCGCCTGCTGCCGGTCCTCGATCTTCCCACCGTGGTCGGCGAAGAGCAGCGCGTACGTATACGCCTTCAGCGCCAGGGCCTTGGGGTTGTCGTCGTCCATCTCCTGCGCCCGCTCGATCATCGCGAGCGCGTTCTGGAAGTCGTTGCGGGTGTCCTGGGAGATGGCGCGATCGGTCCGCTCCAGCACCTCGGTGAGCGTCTGTCCGCCCTGAGCCGCGCGCCGGATGAGGTACACGCTCAGGCCCACGCCGAGCACCACGGCCAGCACACCACCCACGGCGAGCTTCAGGCCATAGCGCTGGAGGAAGGAGGGATTCGCGGCGCTCTTGGCGAGCTTGTCGCGCAGCTCCTTCTCGTAGGCCGCGGCGGCCTCGGCGGCGTCTACCTGGGCCGCGGACCTGGCGCGAGCCGAGCCCGTCGTCACCTTCGGCTCGACGGCCTCGGGGATGTCATCCAGGAGCGCGCGCTTCGCGGAGCCTCCAGCGGAGGACCGAGAACGGCTCGGCGACGAAGTCTTCGCGGTGGCGGAGACACGGGCGGCCGCGGGAACCGCAGCCAGCTCCTCCTCTTCAGGAGGCGGCAGATCGCCCAGGAGCCCACCGCCTCCTCCAGAGTCGGCGGCACTCATCACACCCGTGGACAAGGACTCAGACTCGGTATCGGCAGGGGGCGCCTGTCCAGAGTCGTCCTCCTCGCGGGCCTCCGGTCCATCCACATCCGGGAGCAGCCCTCCCCCACTCGCCGCACGCTCTTCAGGGGCCTCGCTGTCCTCCGCGCTCGGCACCGGCGTGTCTTCGTCATACTCCTCACGCCGCGCAGCGAAGGGAGGCGGCGTGTCCGCGAGATCCTCCTCCTCTGGAGGAGGCGGCGGCTTCGCGGCCTTGCGAGGCGGGAACATGTAGACCTTGACCGGACCTCGCGAGGGAGTGACCTGTCCAGGCGTGGTGATCTCGTCATCCGTCGCTGGACGCGCCGGGGGCTCCTCGCCCGGGAACTGCTCCACCTTGATGGTGCTGAACTGCCGGGTGATGTCGTCCCGCTCACCGTCATCCCAGGACTCGGGCGGCGGCGGAGGCGCGGAGCCCTCGGACGCCTCGGACTCCGGCTCGGGCGGCGGAGGCGGCGCGGCCTCCTGAGGCGGAGTCGGAGGCGGAGGCGGCGCCGCCTCCTCGAAGGGCTTCGGCTCGAGCTCGTGGGCCGTGATGCCAGGAAGCTCCGCCACCACCGGGGCGGGCCCTCCCGACAGGGCCTGCTGGGTCTGCTCCAGCCACAAACGGACCCGCCCATCATTGGGTTGCAGCGCGGCGGCCTTGCGCAGAATGGGGAGCGCGGAGCGGAACAGCCCTCGCTGCACCAGCACCTCACCGATCAGGTTGTAGGCGTGGGCGTTCTCCTTATCGACGGCAATGGCCTGATCAAACTGCTCCATCGCCTCGGCAGGCTTGCCCTGGTGCAGCAGCGACTTGCCCCACAGCACCCGTCCGATGACGGAGTTGGGGTGGTGGCCGAGACCTCTTTGGCACACCTCGATCGCGCGAGCATGCTCGCTCTTCTCAAGGAGGGCTTTGGCGAGCTCGACGAAAACCGCGGATGTGGGGTCTTGCAGCAGCAGCTGCTCGTACCTCTCCACCATCGACTTGGCCATGGATGTTCGGAACTCCGGTGCGCAGGCAGGACCCGGACGATAGCACTGGATCTACTTGTGGGGCCCTTTCCGGGTGCTACCGTTGCCTACCAGCATGCGCTCGTTCGTCCTTGTGCTCCTGATGGCCCTGCTGGGTGGGGCCTGCGCCCACACGCCTCAAAGTACCGGACTGGAGGGGTTGCGTCCGGTGGTGGAGGACTTCCACAAGCGCATCCGCTGGAAGGACTTCCGGGGAGCGGCCCGGCACCTGGTGCCAGAGCGTCGCGAGGCTTTCCTGCGGGCCCGGGCGGAGCTTCACGACGAGCGGGATTTGACGATCTCCGACTTCGAGGTGCTCGACGCCCAGCTGACGGCGGATGGGATGCGGGCCTTCGTGACGACGCGGCTGCAGTGGATGCGCCTGCCGTCGCCCTCGGAGCAGACCGCCACGGTCACCGAGGAGTACCTCTACGTGCAGCAGGAGAAGACGTGGCAGCTGGAGCGGATGCTCGACGGGCCCTTCGCGGGCGAGCTGCCGTAGAAAAAAAACCGCCCGTCGACTCGGGGCCGGCCGAGACGACGGGCGTCGAAGGTTCCCCTATGGAACCCCCTATCCATGCCCTCCCTAAGAGCAAGGCCGGTGCCAGGGCCTGGATTCCAGCAGGTTCCGAGTAAAATCAAGCCCTTGCGCGGAAACCCGGCACCCAGAGCCATGCCAGCGCGGCCCAAGACACGACACGGGTGTCAGGCCCCTCGGGCTTCCCCGGCCAAAAGGCCCTGACACGACTGTCAGGGCCCTCCTCTACTCGCCGAGCACGGACCGGATGGTCTCGCGCATGGAGTAGCGGGGCTTCCAGCCGGCCTCCTTCAGCCAGCGAGAGCCGTCCACGTTGCAGAGGAACTGGATGTGGTCCAGCTCGGGGGGCGGAAAGCTGGCCAGCCGGTACTTGAAGAGCAGGCCGAGCAGCGGCCGGGCGACGGGGTGCGGCACGGGGATGGCGGTATGGCCCAGCTCGCGGTGCACGGTGGACAGCGGCACCTCGCCGGGGCCGGTGACGTTGTAGACGCCCTTCAGCTCGGGGCGGAGGGCCTCCATCATGGCGCGCGACACGTCGTCCACGTGGATGAGCTGCACCATGGGGTCGAACCCCGCCAGCGTCCACGGGCGGCGCAGCCGAAAGTAGTTGGAGGGAGCGTTCTTGATGGTGGGCCCGACGATGTGGACGGGGCGGAGGATGACGGTGTTGATGTCCGGGTGCCGCCAGAAGAAGCCGTGGGCGAGCATGTCCACTTCGATGAGATCTCTCACGCCGGAGAAGCGGCTGGCGGCCATGAGCGGCGCGTCTTCCGTGAGGAAGTTGGAGTTGTCCGGGCTGGGGCCGTAGACGTTGGCCGAGGAGAGGACGACCACCTTCTTCACGCCGTACTTGGCGCAGTACTCGAGCAGGCGCGTGGTGCCCACCACATTGAAGGAGTGGTGCTCCTCCTCGCTCATGCGCGGGTCGTGCATGATGCCCATGTGGATGACGGCGCCGACCTCGTTCTTCCGGAAGACGTCCTCCGCCTTCTTCTTACGGAGGTCGAGCTGATACATCTCGACGTCCTTCGGCCGGCCCACGAAGGGGCGCCGGTCGATGCCGATGATGCGCTCGGTCTTGTGGAGCTGCTTGGCGAGCGCGCGGCCCAGGTTGCCGCTGATGCCTGTGACGACGACGGCCGGTCTCATGGAGCCCCCCTCCTCGAACGTTGCGCCGCGCTCACCAGAAGATGCCCCGGCGTTCCTTGAGTCCCTGGTGAATCATCCCCTGGATGGCGGTCTTCACGGTGCGCACCTTCTTGTCCAGCTCGGAGTCCTCATCATCCGGGCGGCCGGTGAAGTACAGCGGATCTCCGAAGTAGAGGCGGTACTTGGTGGGCAGCGGGAAGGGCAGCCCGGTGGGCGTGACGGGGAAGGAGGGGAACCCGAGCAGCTTGGCCACGGGCTTGATGTCCAGCAGCGCGGGGGCCTGCTCCTCGGCGCCGATGACAGCCACGGGGACGATGGGCGTGTTCGTCTCCAGGGCCAGGCGCATGAAGCCCAGACCGAACTCCTGGAGCTGGTAGCGCTGGGGCCACAGCTTGGAGATGCCGCGAGCGCCCTCGGGGAAGACGAGGATGGCCTCGTCGGACTCCAGCAGGCGCCGGCAGTTCTCCGGGGTGCCGACGATCTGCCCCACGCGGGCGAACAGCGTGGAGATATACGGCAGGGTGGGCACCCACTTCTCCACCATGCTGCGAACGGCGCGGGGGGGCGAGGCCTCCATCATCATGGCCACGCAGATCATCGCGCCATCCAGGGGGAGCTGGCCTGAGTGGTTGGAGATGAGGAGGACGCGGCCACGGGGAACCTTCTCGATGCCGTAGGTCTCCACGCGGAAGTACTTGCGGTAGAGCCAGAGCAGAGGCGCCGCCGCCGCGAGGCTGAAGTCGAGGTTGAACCCGAAGGGGTCCACCCCGTACTCGTTCTCCGTCCGCGTGAGTGCCTGGAGCTGCTCCTTGCGCTCCTGGCCCGCCATCTGCTCCGTCCAGCCCTTGAGCCGCTGCCGGACCTTGTCGCCAAGCGCCTCGAACATGGGGGCTCTTTACACCACCCAGTGGAGAGGGCGCATCATGCGTGCATGCGTTTCCAGGTGCTGCTGCTGCTGGGGTGGCTCGCCGGAGGGTGTGCGACGGGGCCCTCGGTGCGCGCTCCCACCCACACGTCCCAGGCGTCGTCCCCGCTGCCGGTGCTGCTCGTCCACGGCCTCCACGACACCCCACTCGGCCTGGAGCCGATGAAGCAGTACCTGGAGCAGGCCGGCTGGCCCGTGGTGCGGGTGGCCGCGCTGGAGCCCAATAACGGAAGCCTGAGCGTGCCGGACATGGCCCAGCAGGTAGGACAGGCGGCCGAGGCCCTGCGTGCGGAGACGGGGGCTGCTCGAATCGACGTGGTGGCGTTCAGCATGGGGGCGCTGGTGACGCGCTTCTGGCTGCAGATGGAGGGCGGCAAGGAGGAGGTGCGCCGCTTCGTCTCCATCTCCGGGCCCCAGGCGGGGACGATGATGGCCTACGTGCACCCGGGGCTGGGGGTGAAGCAGATGCGGCCGAGGAGCCCGCTCCTGCGGGCGCTCAACCGGAACCCCCACCCTTTCGGCAAAGTGGAGGTTCATACCTTCTGGACGCCGCTGGACATGATTGTCGTCCCGGCCACCAGCGCGCGGCTGCCTGGCGCCCACGACCGCACCTTCTTCGTGCTCCTGCATCACTGGATGCGCGATGACTCCCGTGTGCTCGAAGCGGTGGCGGACGTGCTCAGGGCGCCGGAGACGCCGCGCTGAGCCGTCGCCTCAGACGGTGGGAGCAAGCCGCTCGGCGGCCACACGGAGGGTGACCAGGTCCGCGTCCTCCTTCAGCCAGCGGAAGATGGCCGCGAGCCGCTCCATCTTCCGGGTCGAGGACACGCGCAAGTCGCGCTGCTGGCGGACCAGTTGCGGAGGAATCCCATCGTTGGCATCGAGCACGTCCACGGCGTGGAGCTCGAAGTTGAAGAGTGTGTCACGGCGGCACGCGTGCCACGCGGCGTGAACGGCGGGCAGGGGCAGCGTCGCCACGAAGGTGCCGATGAAGGGCAGGCGCACGCCCGGCGTTACCGCCATGGGCAGCTCCAACACCGGCCCGGTGCCCCGCCGGTAGGGCTGCGAAGGGTCCGGCCGGTACGGCGTGCGAGGCGCCAGCAGCACCCGGGGACTGTCCAATATCGAACGCGACGGACGCCCCGCCAGCGCCAGCGCGCCCATCACCGCGGCCTTGGCTGCGTAGTACGGCGCGGCCGGGAAGGTGGACGAGCCATAGAGGTAGCCACGCTCGGCCGTGGCTGCGTAGAGGGCGGCATTGAGCGTGTAGCCGGGAGCGCGGAAGCCGACGGGCCGGGTGCCCGTGGCGGCGAGGATGGCCTCCTCGCCCCGGACCAGTTCCTCGCGGATGGACTCGGGAGCGCGCCGGGTGAGCGCGTAGTCGTGCGAGTAGCTGTGGTTTCCCACCTCGATGCCCGCGCGGTGGGCGTCCCGAAGCGCCTCGGCGGACCGGGCGTCTGCCAGATCTTCCCCGATGGCAAAGAACGTCCCGGGCGCACCCACGGACCGGAGCAGCTCCCGGAAGCGCGGCACGGCGGTGGAGTACACGAGCCCTCGGGCACGCGCGTCCAGCACGGACTCGGGCAGACCGTGGATGCGGCAGTAGTGGTGCAGCGAATCCAGGTCGACGGAGATGCACGCCAGCCGGAGAGCCACGGCGCGCCTCTCAGGTGCCTCGGATGCGGATGACGTAGACGAGCTTGCCCACGTTCTTCAGCACGTTGGGGACGCGCTTGAAGAGGTGAACCGAGGGCTGGCGCTTCTCGTGGAGCTGGATGGGGATCTCCATCACCTTCAGGCCCTCGCGCCAGGCGCGGATGACGAACTCGCTGGCGAACACATCCATGTCCACCACGCACTTGGCAATGACGGGCATGAGCGCCTTGCGCCGGAACGCCTTGAGGCCGTGCGTGTCGGTGCCCCGGAAGCCCAGCGTCACCTTCAGCAGCTTGTTGTGCACCCGGGTGGCCACGCGCCGGATGATGGGCCGCTGGTCACTGGCGCCCTTGGCGGCCTTGGAGCCGACGACCATGTCCGCCTCGCCCCGCTCCAGCCGGGGCAGTGCGGCGGAGTAGAAGGTCAAATCGCACAGGTCGATCTCATCGCACACCACATAGGTGCCCCGGGCCTTGAGGATGCCGGCCTTGAGCGCCGCGCCGTAGTTGGGCCGCTCCGAGTGGAACCAGTGCAGACGCGGGTTCTCGGCGCACATCCGCTCGAGGAGCTGAGGCGTGGCGTCGCGCGAGCCGTTCTCCGCGAAGATGACCTCGTAGTCCCACCCGTGCGCGTCCAAGCCCTGGCACAACTCGGCCGCAGCCTCGGCGATGATGGACTCCTCGTTGTAGACGGGGATGACGATGGAGAGGTACGGGGCGGCCATATTCGAGAGCGGACGCGCGTCGACGGTAGGAGCCCACGGCGTACCACGCCCGCCGGTGACCGTCGACAACAGTCATCGCCCGGGACTCAGCGTGCGTTGAGCACGCGAGCACTGGCCCGGCCGCCCAGGATGGCGTCCTCCATGGAGGAGTACTCCCACTGCCCGTAGCGACCCGCCGTCAGGATGCGGGCGTGCTCCAGGAAGCGGAGGATCTCCGCCTTCGCCGGGCCATACGCCTCGTCATAGAGGACGTACGCGTGGGGAATCTCCCGGGCCCGGGCGAAGAGCACCTCGTCCGCCGAGTGGATCATCTGCGAGCGAACCAGATCCGCCACCGCGTGCTGCTCGCACTGGGCGGGGGACAGCTCGCCGTGGTGGCTGTACTCCACATAGAAGGTGGAGGTGTCCGGAGGCGCCAGCGGCGCATACACGGCGGACGGCGAGCCAATGCGGTACGTCTTGAACTCCAACTCCGGCAGATAGATCCAGTGCCAGGGCTGGCGGTTCTTCCCTCGGGCCGCCACGCAGACATAAGTAACGGTGGTGGCGCGCAGGCGGCCCGCGGCGGCACGGACCTCGTCCGGAACCCCGGAGGCGCCTCGGGCCAGCAGCCCCACCAGGTGCGGCAGGGACACGGTCGAGAGCAGCTCCGAATAGCCGAGCGTCCGCCCATCCGAGAGCACCACCTTCCGAGCCTTCCAGTCGATGGCGGTGGGCTCGGTGCGGACGCTCACCTCGCCGCCCTTGAGGTGGCGGAGCATGGCGCGGGCCAGGCTCTCGATGCCGCCCTCGCGCGGGTAGAGGAACGAGGCGTTGTAGCCGAGCGCATCACTGCCCACGCCGAGCGCCCCATCCACCACTTCCTTGAGCGTGGGCCGAGGCACGAAGCGCCCCACCCACGCCGCCGACAGCTCCCGGGGGTGCACCGTCCAGAGCTTCTGGTTGTAGGGCACCATGAAGTTCTTCGCGAAGCCCTCGCCCATGTAGCGGAGGATGAACTCCTCGAAGTTGCGGGGATCGCGCTCGCGCAGCTCGCGGCCCTTCTCTCCATAGAGAGCCTCCACGAAGCCCATCAGGTTCTCGGCCACCACCTCCGGCGGCAGCCCGTGGGTGTTCACCTGGTACGGGAAGCGGGTGAAGACGCCCCGCGAGAAGATGCCCGCCTTGCGCTGGATGCTCACCAGCTGGCCAGGCAGCCACAGGGTATTCACCCGTTCCCGGATTTCGGGATCCCGGAGGTGCAGCCAGTGCCCGGTCGGGTCGAAGTAGCACCCGTCGATGACCTCGGTCTTGATCAGGCCTCCGGCCCGGTCCGTCTTCTCGATCAGATGCCAGGGGCGCTGCAGAAAGTGGGCGGCGGACAGGCCCGCCAGCCCCGCTCCCAGGATGATGGTGGGCTCCATGCTCACCAGGGTCTACCACCTCCGGTATGGGGGTGGGGGGCTCTCGTGGACTCGGAGTGCCACGGCCGGACAGCCCCCTGCCCCCTTGCCTGGGCTCCAGGGGTGGCGAGAGCCCGCCTGTTCGCGTTCTTTCCGCTCCGGAAACGCCTCTGATAGCGTGCGCGCTCGCGGCGAGAGGATCCAGCCCGTCCGCGGGCGGTTGCGCCAGCAGGTCTCTGAAGGAACACCATGAAAGTCTCGTGCCCGACTTGCCAGACGAACTACAACATCGATGACAAGCGGATCCCGCCTGGTGGCGCGAAGCTGAAGTGCGCCAAGTGCCAGAACACCTTCCCCATCCGTCCGCCCTCGGAGGGCATGCCGACTCCGGTCGCCATCCCGCTGCCGGGCGCCGCTGCCACGCCCTCGTCCGCTGCCATTCCGCTGCCGGGTGCCGCCGCGCCTCAGTCCGCCGCCATCCCCCTGCCGGGGACCGCCGCGCCTCAGTCCGCCGCCATTCCGCTGCCGGGTGCTGCTGCGCCTCAGTCCGCCGCCATCCCCCTGCCGGGTGCCGCTGCGCCTCAGTCCGCCGCCATCCCCCTGCCGGGTGCCGCCGCTCCCGCAGCCGAGCCGTTCGGAGCCCCCCCGTCCGGTGGGAGCGACTACTCGTGGGATGAGAACGAGTCCACCCGCGTTGTCGCCCTGTCCTCTCTGCCGCAGGCTGCGTTCCGGGATCCTCCGCCGGCGCAGCAGCCGCCCGCGCCTGACTACAGCACGCAGGAGGTGCCCGGCACCGCGCGGGACTTCGACTTCTCCAACGAGCAGTCTGCGGATCCCTTCGGCCAGGCTCCGGACGCTGGGGGACAGGCCGACCCGTTCGGCAGCTACGACCCGAACGCCGCCGCCATCCCGCTGCCGGGCACTGCCGCTCCCCAGCAGGACTACGCGCTTCCGCAGGCCCAGGACGCCTTCGCGTTGGATGGCCCCGCCGGGGATCCGAATGATCCCTTTGCCCTGCCGCCTCCGCCCGCCAGTCCCGACGCGCAGTCCGACTACCAGCTGAGCGCGCCGCCGCAGGAGGATCCGTTCGCCCTGCCCCCTCCGCCCTCAGGAGCGGAGCAGGATCCGTTCGCCCTGCCCCCTCCGCCCTCAGGAGCGGAGCAGGATCTGTTCGCCCTGCCCCCTCCCGGCGATCCTCAGATGGACGCCGCGCCGCCCTCCTCCACCGCCTTCACCCTGCCCGAAGCGCAGGATCCCTCGCTGGAGATGGCGCCGCCGCACGCCTTCGCCTTCCCACCGCCTTCCGAGCCCGCCCCGAGCGAGCCGGATCCGTTCGCGGTGGACCTGTCGGATCCGCTGCCTCCACCGCCCGAGCCGGATCTCGGCCTCGACTTCAACGCGCCTCCTGCGCCTGCCGCGGCGGCCGCACCTGCGCCCGCCTCCGCGCCCGTGAACATCGGCACGGACTTCGGGGACATCGGCTTCGGCGATCCCTTGCCTCCAGCCGGCCCCCCCGCGGCCGACTCGCTCGAGTTCGACCCGACGGCTCCCTCGGGCCCCGCGCCTGGGGATGACCTCGAGGTGGACCTCTCCGCGCCCCTTCCGCCTCCGCCCGCCGCAGGCACCACGGACGGCTTGGAGATGCTCAGCTTCATCGACGACGCGGCCAAGGACAGCACCGCCAAGGCCGGCGCCAAGGCGAAGCGCTTCCACGTCCGCCGCCGCTCGGGCAAGGTCTTCGGCCCGTTCGAGGAGGGTGTGATCGTCAAGATGCTCGAGGAGGGACAGCTCCTGGGCAACGAGGACGTGTCCACCGACTCGGACAACTGGACGCCCATTGGCACGGTGGCCTCGTTCGCCGCCGCCATCCAGAAGCTGATGGAGGGCCCCGCCTCGAAGACGGGCCTGCCCGCGGTGGCTCCCAGCGGCGAGCCCGCCAAGGCGGAGCAGGCGGCCCCCGCGGCCAGCCCCGCCGCCAACCTCGACCGGGTGGCGCAGCTGTACGAAGGGCGCATGGCCAACATCGCGGTCGTGGACCGCTCCGGCGCCTACGAGAAGTGGCGCAAGCGCATGCCGATGCTCATCGGCTCGGGCGCGGCCCTGCTCGTGCTCATGATCGGCGGCAGCTTCGGCTTCACGAAGTACGGCGTCTTCGGCCACCGCAAGCTCTTCCCGCCCACCGTGAAGGAGGGCTCGCCCGCCGCCGCGGAGGTGGCCAAGGCGCGCACCGCGCTCACGCAGGACACCTTCGTCTCTTATAGGGAGGCGCGCGATCTCACCGCCCGGGTGCTGGCCACCAAGGAGTACCCGGAGGTGCGCGCCACCTGGTGCCAGGCCATCTACTACCTGCAGCGCCGCTACGCCGCCGCGGACACGAAGGACTTCTCCCGCTGCCAGGAGTCCCGTGAGGCCCTGGAACTGCTCGGCATCAAGAACGTGGAGGTCGTCAAGGCCTTCGCGGGCTACGCCCTCACCCGCCGTCAGGCGGACGAGATGCTGGAGACCTTGAAGGACGCCTACAGCCGCGAGGCCAACGCGCAGGATCTGGAGCTGGCCTTCCTGCTGGCAGAGACCCAGGCCCTCAAGCGCCAGGACAAGGAAGCCACCGCCACGCTGAACAAGATCCTCCAGATCGACAAGAACTCGGCCAAGGCCCAGCACATGCTCGGCAACCTGCACCGGGACGCGGGCCGCGCCGAGGAGGCTGTCAAAGCCTACGAGGCCGCGCTCCTGGCGGACCCGGCCCACGTCATCTCCGCGGTGGAGCTGGCCGCGGTAGAGCTGCTGCTCGTCAAGGGTGACCCGGCCAAGGGCCTGGAGGCCGTGGAGAAGGCGCTAGACGAGAAGGCCCTGGCGACGCTGGGCCCGGCGGAGATCGCCCGCGCCAAGAGCCTCAAGGGCGTGGCGCTCGCCGGGCAGTTCAAGTTCAAGGAGGCCGAGGCCGAGCTGAAGGACGCGATGGAGAAGGACCCGAGTTCCTCCTTCATCAAGGCCCAGTTGGCCCGCGCCCTGCGCGCCAACCGGGACTATGCCCGCGCCCTGCCGCTCTACGAGGCGCTGGCCAAGGAGGACCCGTCCACCATCGAGTACACCGAGGGCTACATCAGCTCGCTGCTGACACTGGGCAAGATGGCGGACGCGGTGAAGGCCGTGAAGGCCGCCAACGAGCGCTTCACCAACGACGCGCGCATCGCCCTGCTCTTCGCTCGCATCGACGACGCGCGTGACCAGACGACCGACGCCGAGGGCCACTACCAGCGCGCCCTGAAGGCGGACCCGAAGCTCTTCGAGGCCAACCTCTACCTGGGCCGCTTCTACCTGCGCCTGCGCCGCAACGCGGAGGCGCGCGCCCAACTGGAGCAGGCCGCCCAGAAGGCGCCCGAGGACGCTGGCGTGCGCGCGGGCATGGGCGAGCTGGCCCTCACCGAGAACAAGCTGGATGTGGCCCAGCAGGAGTTCGAGAAGTCCGCCCAGCTCAACCCCAGCCTCGCCGAGGCCTACCTGGGCCTGTCTCGCGTGGCGCTGCTCAACGGGGAGCTGGAGAAGGCCAACCAGAACTCCTCCAAGGCGCTGGAGTTGGATCCGTACCTGCTCAAGGATGGCCGCCTGCAGCGCGGCACGGTGCTCTGGCGCCTGGGCAAGCTGGACGACGCCGTGGCCGAGCTCGAGAAGGCCAAGGAGGAGGATCCCCGCTCCGTCTCCATCCCCATCACCCTGGGCGCGGTGCTCTACGAGAAGGCCGATTACCCCAACGCCGAGAAGAACCTCAGCCTGGCGCTCACCCGCGAGCCCTCCAACCACGAGGCCCTCTACTACCTGGCCCGCGTGAAGACGAAGCGCTCCGAGTACTCCGGCGCCATCGAGCAGATGAAGCTCGCGGTGGACAAGGCGCCCAGCCGGCCCGACTACCACTACGCGCTCGGCGAGATTTACAAGAAGGACGAGCGCTTCGCCGAAGCCATCGAGGAGTGGAAGAAGACGCTCGAGCTGGATCCGAAGAACGCTGACGCCTACGAGGCGCTCGGCCACGTGTACCTGGAGACGGGCAAGATCGAGGACGCCATCAAGTCCCTGGAGCAGGCGCTCGTGGTGGATCCCAAGCGCAAGCGCGTGCTCGGCGGCATTGGCGATGCCATCTTCAGCGCGGGCCGCTGGGACGAGGCCATCCGCCGCTACGAGAAGGCCCTCAAGGAAGCCCCGGAGCTCACCTACGTCTTCTACAAGATCGGCCGCTGCTGGTCGGAGAAGGAGCAGCACGGCAAGGCCATCGACTGGTACAAGAAGGCCATTGCCGCCGAGCCGAAGAACCCGGACGCCTACTACTACCTGGGCTTCTCCTATAAGGACCGGTTCAAGAAGAAGGACGCCGCTGCGGCCTTCCGCAAGTACTTGGAGCTGAAGCCCACCGCGGAAGACAAGAACGAGATCGAGGACGAGATCGCCGCCCTCGAGTAGTTGCCGCCCTCCCCCCGCGACGTCCGCTTCCGGGCGTCGCGGGTCAGGTCCAGCTTGCCGTGCCCGTCCAGGGTGGCTACAAGGCCCCCATGCTGGATCTCCGTCACGTTGCCCAGAACTTCGATGCGGTGGTCGCCCGGCTGAAGACCCGGAGCGGCAACCTGGACCTTGGCCCCTTCCAGAGCCTCTTCACCGAGCGGCGTGAGCTCTACGTCGCCATGGAGAGCCTGTCGGCCCGGCGCAACACCGCCAACGACGAGATGAAGAAGAAGGCGAAGGAGGATCCCGCCGCCCTCGAGGCGCTGCGAGGCGATCTCCGCGCCGTCTCCCAGGAGATCAAGGAGAAGGAAGCCCGCCTCAAGGCCGTGGAGGAGGAGATCAACAAGATCCTCCTGCTGATCCCCAACATCCCCCACGAGTCGGTCCCCGTCGGCGCCAACGAGCACGACAACAAGCAGGTCCAGATCTGGGGCGAGAAACCCCATTTCCTCTTCACGCCCAAGCAACACTTCGAGGTCGGCGAGAAGCTCGGCATGTTGGACTTCGAGCGGGCGGCCAAGGTGTCGGGCAGCCGCTTCACCTTCTACAAGGCGGCGCTGGCGCGGCTGGAGCGGGCGCTCGTCACCTTCATGATCGATGTGCACACGCAGAAGGGCTACACGGAGCTGCTGCCGCCCTACCTGGTGCTGCGCGAGACGATGATGGGCACCGGCCAGCTGCCCAAGTTCGAGGACGACGTCTTCAAGACGAGCGGCGACCCGGAGCGCTTCCTCATCCCCACCGCGGAGGTGCCCGTCACCAACTACCACGCGGACGAGATCCTCGAGGGCGCCCAGCTGCCGCTGAAGTACTGCGCCTTCAGCCCCTGCTTCCGCGCCGAGGCGGGCGCCGCCGGCAAGGACACCCGCGGCCTCATCCGCCAGCACCAGTTCCACAAGGTGGAGCTGGTGAAGTTCGCCACCCCGGACACCAGCCTCCAGGAGCTGGAGGGCATGACGGACGACGCCTGCGACATCCTCCGCCGCCTGGGGCTGCACTACCGGGTGATGCTGCTGTGCACCGGGGACATGGGCTTTGCCTCGCGGAAGACCTACGACATCGAGGTCTGGCTGCCGGGCCAGGGCAGCTACCGGGAGATTTCGTCGTGCTCGGACTGCGGCGACTTCCAGGCCCGGCGGGCCAAGATTCGCTTCCGCGCTCAGAAGGGGGACAAGCCCCAGCTGCTCCACACCCTCAACGGCAGCGGCCTGGCCGTGGGGCGGACGAGCATCGCCATCCTGGAGAACTACCAGCGGGAGGACGGAAGCGTGGCCATCCCGGAGGCGTTGTGGCCCTACATGGGGGGTATGCGGGAGATCCGACCCCTCTGAGGCCACATCCCCATTGCAATGAAACGCGGATGAGGTAGAAGGGCGGCCCCGCGCAGCGTGGCGGGCCGCGCGGCAAGCTGTGGAGGAATGGCCGAGCGGCTGAAGGCAGCGGTCTTGAAAACCGCAGAGGGTGAAAGCTCTCCGTAGGTTCGAATCCTACTTCCTCCGAAACTTTGTTCTTGTCTTACGCAGTTCTTTGACAGAGAAACGTTGGAGAGATGGCCGAGAGGCTGAAGGCACAGGTTTGCTAAACCTGCATACTGGAAACGGTATCGAGGGTTCGAATCCCTCTCTCTCCGCCACTTATCGTTGTAGCCGCGTTGGACGGAATGCTCCCTTAGCTCAGCTGGATAGAGCGTCGGACTACGAATCCGAAGGCCGGAGGTTCGAATCCTCCAGGGAGCGCACCCCTCCACGCAGCTTCTCTCCATGAGTGACGACGAAGCTTTCATGCAGCAGGCGCTTGCGCTGGCGCGGGAAGCGGCGGCACTCGGAGAGGTCCCCGTCGGAGCGGTGGCGGTGCATGGCGGCAACGTCATTGGCACCGGCTTCAATCGCCGCGAGGTGGATCGCAACCCCCTGGCTCATGCCGAGCTGCTCGCGCTGGATGCGGCGGCCAAGGCGCTCGGGGCGTGGCGGCTCACCGGGGTCACCCTGTACGTCACGCTGGAGCCGTGCGCCATGTGCGCGGGTGCGTTGGTGCAGGGGCGGGTCACCCGGCTGGTGTTCGGGACGATGGACCCGAAGGCAGGAGCGGTCGGTTCGCTCTACAACCTCGCCGAAGAGCCCCGGCACAACCATCGGCTCCAGGTGACAAGTGGCATTCTGGCGGACGAGAGCCGCCTGCTTCTCAAAGGCTTCTTCGAGCGGTTGCGCGACAAGAAGCGTGAAAAGTGAATACTGGAGAGCTGGCCGAGTGGTCGAAGGCACCTGACTCGAAATCAGGCGTACCGGGAACGGTACCGTAGGTTCGAATCCTACGCTCTCCGCTTGTTGGCAGGTCCTTGGAGAGGTGGCCGAGCGGTTGAAGGCACACGCCTGGAACGCGTGCATACCTGAAAGGGTATCGTGGGTTCGAATCCCACCCTCTCCGTAGGTGTTACATTTGTGGTCGGGACAACGTGGGGCCGTGAACTCCGCCAGGTCCGGAAGGAAGCAACGGTAGCGAACCTTCGCGTGTGTCCCGGCCGTTTCTCTTGGTGAAGAGCCGATGTCCCTCAGGGGCGTCGGCTCTTTGCTTTTGCGGGCTGCGAGCGGGCGGAAGCCCCCTCCCCTGCCTGCCGCCTCAGTCGCGGGCGAGCATCGTCTCTCGTCCCACCTGTCCCACCACCCGGAAGCCGGCGGCCTGGAGCTCCGGGAGGGCCCGGCCCTCGAAGGAGACGGCCCGGTTGAAGGCCGGGTCGTGGATGGCCCGCTGGAAGGCCCAGTCCTGAGGCCAGTCGCAGGTGAGCCAGGGGATGTTCTTGCCAATGAAGAAGAAGCCCCCCGCGCCCCACAGGCCCTCATTGACGATGAGCAGGCCTGAGGCGCGCTCGTCCCTCGTGGAGGCGACGATGGCGCGGAACTGGTCCGCCCGGAGATCTCCCGGCGGGTAGTGGGCCGCAGAGGCCACGGTGGAGGCCAGCGCCAGGGTCACCCCACCCCAGCGGATCCTCACGGCCCGGGAGGCGTGCATGAGCCAGCCGCCCACGGCCGGAGCCGCCCCGAGCAGCAGCAGAACCAGCGCTGGGTAGAGGAAGCGCTCCTCCTTGTGCGGCGTGGCGCTCACCGCCGCCAGGTAGACCCCAGCGCAGAACAGCGGCAGGGACACAGCTCGGCGGCGGAGCCCCTCGGCCAGGCCGGACGGAACCGTCAGCCAGAACCACACGGGCAGCGCGGAGAAGAGCACCGGCACGTAGAAGCCAGCAGGGCTCGCGCCGAATTGCTGCACCACGCCATCCGTGAGGACGTTGAAGCGCAGGTAGGCGAAGAAGGAGTGGAAGGGAGAGCCCCAGGTGGCCCAGTCGAGCGCGCCCAGGCCCAGCACCACCGCCAAGCCTCCCAAGCAGGTGAAGGCCAGCATCCGCCACCGCCTCGCGAGGACCAGCCACACGAGCGCCGCAGCGACGAACACCGCCGAGCCGTAGCGTGCCACCACCGACAGCCCTAGCGCCAACCCTCCGAGCAGCCCGGAGCGCTCCAGGCGCTCTTGCCGGTCGAGCGCCTCCAGCCCCACCACGAGGAACGCCGCAGAGAAGGACTCGCTCATCGTCCGGCCCGCGAACACGAGCACCGGCCCGTACAGGCCCACCAGGAGCGCGGCCAGCAAGCCTCCCGCTACACCGGCCCGACGCGCTGCGAAGCGGTAGGTGGCGAGCAACATCCAGCCGTGCAGCGCCGCCTGCGGTAGCGCGATGAGGGCCCGGTATGCCTGGGGATGGCTGAGGCCCAGCAGGTTCGCGAGCCGCAACAACCACGAGACGACGAGCGGCACCGCCCAATTGCGCAGCCCGTCACGCCACTCCCAGGCGAGCACGCCGTAGCCATGGACTCGGTGCCAGGCGGGCTCGAGCACCTGGTACACCTCGTCCGGGTGGATGCGGCCCAGCTGCGCCACGGCAGTCACCGCAGGAACCAGCGCTACGACTGCCATCAGCACCCAAGCTGCTCGAGACAGCGGCTGGCCCGAGGGCGCAGCCTCTTCGATGGCCTGCAAGGCAGGCGGCGGAGGGGACGGGGTGGAGAGAGGCTGCGGAGCGGGAACGGACATCGGACGGAGCGACTCTCCCCGCCCCGAAGCCCCCGCGCAAGTCACGGGGTGCTTGTCCGCCTGCTGGCCTTCCTGAACACGACCGCGCGGACGGTTCGGCGGTATGCTCCTCCGCTATGTCTGACATCACCCTGCCCGAACGCGCCCGCGTCGTCATCATTGGCGGCGGGATCATCGGCTGTTCCGTCGCCTACCACCTGGCCCACATGGGCTGTAAGGACGTCGTGCTCCTCGAGAGGGATCGCCTCACCTCGGGGACCACCTGGCACGCCGCAGGGCTCATGGTCACCTTCGGCTCCACGTCGGAGACCTCGACGGAGATGCGCAAGTACACGCGCGATCTCTACAGCCGCCTGGAGGCCGAGACGGGCCTCTCCACCGGCTTCAAGCCGATTGGCTTCATCGAACTCGCCTCCGACGCCGATCGCCTGGAGGAATACCGCCGGGTCTCGGCCTTCAACCGCTACTGCGGGATAGACGTCCACGAGATCGGCCCCAGCGTGGTGAAGGAGCTGTTCCCGCTCGCGCGCACCGACGACATCCTCGCCGGGTTCTACGTCAAGGAGGACGGCCGCGCCGACCCCGTGGGCGCGACGATGGCCCTGGCCAAGGGCGCGCGCATGCAGGGCGCCAAGATCATCGAGGGCGTTCCCGTCACGGGCGTGCTCAAGAAGCGCGGCGTCGTCACCGGCGTCACGACCGCCTACGGCAACATCCAGGCCGAGTACGTCGTCAACTGCGCCGGCGCCTGGGCCCGGCAGCTCGGCGAGAAGTCCGGCGTGAACATCCCGCTCCAGGCCGCCGAGCACTATTACCTCATCACCGAGACGATCCCCGGCCTCTCGAAGGACTGGCCAGTCATCGAGGACCCGGGCTGCTACGGCTACTACCGGGAAGAGGTAGGCGGCCTGATGATCGGCCTCTTCGAGCCCGTCTGTGCCCCTTGGAAGATCGGCGGCATCCCCGAGGACTTCTCGTTCGGAGAGATTCCTCCCGACTGGGATCGCATGGGCCCGTACCTGGAGAAGGCCATGTCCCGCGTGCCCGTCTCCCTGAACACGGGCGTGAAGAAGTTCTTCTGCGGCCCGGAGAGCTTCACCCCGGACCTGAAGCCCATCGTGGGCGAAGCCCCCGAGCTCAAGAACTACTTCGTCGCTGCGGGGCTGAACTCCATCGGCATCCTGACCGGCGGCGGACTCGGGCGGGTACTGGCTCAATGGATCCTGACCGGCGATCCCGGTGCTGACGTCACCGGCATTCACATCGATCGCCTGCACACCTATCAGTCCAACCCGGAGTACCGCCGCACGCGCACCGTCGAGTCGCTCGGCATGGTCTACCAGTGCCACTACCCCACGCGCTCGATGATGACCGCTCGCGGCGCCAAGCGCTCGCCGGTGCATGATCGCCTCGCCGCCCAGGGCGCCTACTTCCGGGACGTGAGCGGCTGGGAGAGCCCCGACTGGTACGGCGAGCCCGGCACCACGCCGGATCCCGGGCCGCTCTCCTTTGGCCGGCAGCAGTGGTTCCCGAGCTGGGCCGCCGAGCACAAGGCCACGCGCGAGGGCGTGATCCTCATGGACATGTCCTTCATGGCCAAGTTCCTCGTGCAGGGACGCGACGCGGGGCGCCTGCTCAACCACATCTCAGCCAACAACGTGGACGGGCCTTCCGGGGTCATCACCTATACCCAGTGGCTCAACGAGCGCGGAACGCTCGAGGCCGACCTCACGGTCACCAAGCTCGATGACGAGCGTTACTGGGTCGTGGCGTCGGACACCGCCCATCGCCACGTCGAGACCTGGATGCGGCGCCACTTCCCGGACGACTCGCATGCCTTCGTCACCGATGTGACGTCCGCATGGGCGCAAATCAACGTGCAGGGGCCCCGCTCACGCGAGCTGCTGCAGTCCGTGACGACCGCCGACCTGTCGAACGAAGCCTTCCCATTCCGCGGCGCGCGAGAGATCGACATCGGCTTCGCCCGGGCGCTGTGCGTGCGCATCACCTACCTGGGCGAGCTTGGCTACGAGCTCTACATCCCGGCCGAGCAGGCGATGCATGCCTATGAGCGCGTCGTCGAGGCGGGTAAGCAGTTCGGCCTGCGGCACGCGGGCCTGAAGGCGCTGGCCTCCTTGCGCATGGAAAAGGGCTACCGCGACTATGGCCACGACATCGATAACACCGACTCGGTGCTCGAGGCCGGGCTCGGCTTCGCGGTCGACCTCAAGAAGCCGGGCGGCTTCATCGGCAAGGAGGCGGTCCTGGCCAAGAAGGCCGCTGGGCCGCTCAAGAAGCGCATGATCCAGGTGCTGGTTCAGGATCCGGAGCCGATGCTGTTCCACGCCGAGGTGGTCCGCAGGAACGGCAAGCCGGTGGGGTATGTGCGCGCGGGCTCCTATGGACACACGCTCGGCGGCGCGGTGGGCCTGGTGATGGCCGAGTCCCATGAGCCCATCGACGCGGCCTGGCTTGAGTCGGGGCAGTGGGACGTGGAGATCGCGGGCAAGCGCTATCCGGTCACGGCCTCGCTGCGTCCCCTGTACGACCCCGACATGAAGCGCATCAAGATCTAGACCAGGCCCCTGCAGTAATAGAGGAATTCAAGATTTCCGTCGGACGGCCATCGAAGTTCAGGGAGTTGCGCATGGATCCTGGGGGCCAGCGTGTTTAGATGGCACCCCCCATGAGCTACCTCGTCCTCGCCCGGAAATGGCGCCCCCAGACCTTCGACGACATGACCGGACAGGAGCACATCGTCCGGACCATCGCGAACGCCATCAAGATGGACCGGGTGGCGCACGCCTACCTGTTCTGTGGACCTCGCGGGGTGGGCAAGACGACGGCGGCCCGCCTGCTGGCCAAGGCGCTCAACTGTGAGCAGGGCCCCACGGCCGCCCCCTGCGGCACCTGCCAGGCCTGCACCGAGATCGCCTCTGGCACCTCCGTGGACGTGGCCGAGATCGACGGTGCCTCGAACAACGGCGTCGAGAACGTCCGCGAGATTCGCGAGAACGCCAAGTACCTGCCGCAGAGAGACCGGCACAAGATCTACATCATCGACGAGGTGCACATGCTCTCGGGGGCGGCGTTCAACGCGCTCCTGAAGACGCTGGAGGAGCCGCCCGGGCACGTGAAGTTCATCTTCGCCACCACCGAGGCCCACAAGCTCCCGGACACCATCCTCAGCCGCTGCCAGCGCCACAACTTCCGCCGCATCCCCGCGGCCCGCATGCTCCAGCGCCTCAAGCAGATCTCCGACGCCGAGGGCGCTGGCATCTCCGACCGCTCGCTGTCGCTCGTGGTGCGCCAGTCCGAAGGCGGCATGCGCGACGCGCTCAGCTTGATGGATCAGATCCTCGCCTCGTGCGGCCCCAACCCCACGGACGAGGCCGTGGCCGAGGCCATGGGCGCCATCGATCGCACCATGGTGCAGGAGTTCGCCGAGGCCCTGGTCCGCAAGGACGCCAAGAAGGTGCTCTCCCGCGTGGAGGAGGTCTTCAACCGCGGCCTGGACCTGAAGCGGCTCGCGGAGGAGCTGGCGCTGCAGCTGCGCCACCTCTTCGTCACCAAGGCCGTGGGCGAGGCCCCGTCCGAGCTCGCCGAGTCCGAGCAGAAGGCCCTCAAGGAGCTGGCCCAGGAGGCGGACTCCGCCCAGCTGGCGCGCCTGTTCGACATCGTCCACGGCTGCGTGTGGGACGTGTCTCGCGCCGCCCAGCCGCGGCTCGCGCTGGAGATGGCCCTGCTCAAGGCCATCCAGCTGTCGCCGGCCAGCAGCATCCCGGACCTCCTGGCCAAGGTGGACCGGCTGGCCCAGGGTCTCCACGGCGGCGAGGGTGCCGCGAAGTCCCAGTCCGGAGCGCCAGGAGGTCGCTCCGGTCCCGCCAACTTTCGCGTCTGAGCGCCCTGCGGCTCCCGTCGCGGAGCCCGCCCGCCCTGCCCCGCCCC